>JAOAHF010000020.1 GCA_026415355.1 Brevinematales bacterium | reverse complement strand
TACCTGTTAAGGTATTCCACAATTTTCTCCTCCTCTTGTAAAAGAGGAGAGAAAGAAAACAGAGAAGCAAGAGATGTGATATACTAAAAATATCCATTCCCATAACCTTAAACTATCTTATGAAGCATCTCTCAAAAAATTTTAGAACTTATTGCATATAGACTTCTCAGTTTGAAAAAAAGTTAAGTGTTTTTTCATAATTGTTGTTAAAACTATAAAGGAGCATTGTATGGGGCTTGGAATAAAGGGTATTGTAAGAAATAAATTAGGCAAAGAGGATGCGTTGAAAGGTAGATCAAAAGGTCTTATTCCAGGAGTTATATACGGCAAAAATTTAAAAGAAAATCTTCATATATACCTCAATTACCTTGAATTTGAAAAACTCTTACACAAAGTAGGAAGAAATAAACTCTTCGAAATTGAACTAGATGATGGACAGAAATATCAGGTATTCGTAAAAGATCTACAAATACACCCAACGAAAAGAACCATAAATCATGTTGATCTACAAAGCGTAGAAAAAGATGAAGAAGTAGTAGTTAGCGTACCTATCGAATTTGTAGGAACTCCAAAAGGTAGTAGAGCAGGAGGTATATTCAGAAGAGCTCTATGGTCTTTGAAACTCAAAGTTAAATCAACTGAAATACCAGATAGTGTCAAAATAGACGTTTCTAATCTTGACATAGGAGATACACTAGTTATATTTAAAATAAAGGATAAAGTACCATATAGAATAATGAACCATGAAAATACACTAGTAGCAGGTGTATACAAGGGGTAAGATATGGCCAAAAATTATGCCAAACTAATCGTTGGATTAGGCAATATAGGTCCTCAATACACATATACAAGACATAACATAGGTTTCATGGCAATTGACGCTTTGGCTAAGGAATATAATGTCAAGTTCGATATAAAAAAGAAGAAAAGTGCCTTAGGAGTAGCTAAAATAGGAGACAAAAAAGTAGCACTACTAAAACCTCAAACATATATGAACATAAGTGGAGAACCAGTTTTATATACCGCTAGCTTCTTAAAGATACCACCTGAAGACATAATAGTAGTATGCGACGATATATCTCTTCAGGTAGGTAAAATTAGGATAAGAAAAGAAGGATCAAGTGGCGGACATAACGGACTTAAATCTGTAGCATATTATCTCAAAACAGACCTATTCCCAAGAATAAGAATAGGAATAGGTGAACCACCCGACTATATACCCTTAGAAAATTGGGTTCTTTCTAACATAACACTAAAAGAATATCAAATACTAAGCAAAACTCTCAAAGTCTTTAAAAAAGTCATAGAGGTAATCTTATTTGAAGGTATTGACTCTGCTATGAATAAATTCAACGGTCTTGAACCAGAAGATTACGAGGATATATTAGAATCTTCAGATCTGTTCTCCTTCAACTTGGAGGATTAGTTTGTTTAAAAATATCGCTATAGCAGGACTAGGTCTAATAGGTGGAAGCATAGGATCTGCAATAAAAAGTGCTTCACCTAATACAGCTATAATAGGGATTACAAGAAATACGGCAAGAATAAAACAATTACCTCAATCGAAATATTTTGACACAATTACCGATTACCACAACCTAGAAGTAATAAAAAATTCAGACTTGTGCATCATATGCACTAATGTATCTTCAATACCTGATACCTTCAAAATTCTCAAACCACACTTAAATCCAGATACTCTAATCAGCGACGTAGGTAGTGTAAAAAAATGGATAGTAGAAACAATAAATGATAACACATTTATAGGTTCTCATCCTATGGCAGGTAGCGAAAAATCTGGCATCGAAAATTCAGATCCAAATATATTCAAAAATTCTATATGTGTTATAACTCCTTTAAATAATACTCAGGAACAAATAGAGAAAATAACAAATTTCTGGCAATCTATAGGTATGAAAACAATAATATTATCTCCAGACAAACACGACAAAATTGTCTCCGAAACAAGTCATTTTGTACATTTGATAGCATTCTTGATATCATCAACGCTGTCATTCTCTGAGTTTTCCGAAAAATTATTTTATAACATCTTCGGTAAAGGACTCTTAGATACCACAAGAATATCAAAAAGTGACCCTACACTATGGATAGAAATATTCCAAAAAAATTCAGAAAATCTAACTGAAACAATCGAAAGATTCATAAAACTATTAGAAGAAACAAAAAACCATATAACTAATAACAACTGGGATAAATTACAAGAAACACTACAAAAAGCAAAAGAATTCAGAGAAAAGTTAGGATAAATAAGGAATAAATCAATCGACAGAAAGATAACTACTCTATACTTCATAATAAATATATAGATTTTTTAAACTAGGGAGGCATCACAAAATGAACCTTAGATTATACAATACCTTGTCTGAACAAGTTGAAGAATTTATACCAATTGAGAAAAACAGGGTAAAAATGTACTTCTGTGGTCCAACCGTTTATGATTACCCACACATCGGAAATCTTAAAACATTCGTTTTTTCGGATGTACTCAGAAGATATCTAGAATTTCTAGGATATGAGGTAATACTAGTTATGAATCTAACCGACGTCGACGATAAAACAATAAAGGGAGCTATAAGAGAAGGAATATCTCTCAAAGAATATACAGACAGGTACACTAAAATATTTTTTGAAGACATATTAACCTTGAGGATAAAACGAGCAACATACTACCCAAGAGCAACTGAAACAATAGATGAGATTGTAGAATTTATAAAAGAATTAATACAAAAAAAGCATGCTTACAAAACAGAAGATGGAGTGTACTATGATATATCTTCTTTTAAAGAGTACGGCAAACTATCCAAACTAAACAAAAGAAGTATTAAAGCTGGAGCAAGCGGTAGAGTAAATTTAGATGAATACTCAAAAGAAGATATAGTTGATTTTGCTCTTTGGAAAAGTTGGAAAGAAGAAGATGGTAATGTATATTGGGAAACAGAACTCGGTAAAGGAAGACCAGGTTGGCATATTGAATGCTCTGTCATGAGTATGAAATACCTAGGAGAAACATTTGATATACATGGAGGTGGAGTAGACCTTATATTCCCCCACCACGAAAACGAAATAGCACAAAGTGAATCAAAAACAGGTAAAAAATTCGTAAATTACTGGATCCATGTAGAACATCTCATGGTAAATGGCAGAAAAATGTCTAAATCTGAAGGAAACTTCTATACCCTAAGAGATCTCCTTTCAAAAGGATATAATCCAAAAGCTATAAGGCTTGTTTTAATTTCAACTCATTACAGAAAACCTCTAGATTTCACAGAAGAAAAGATAATCCAAGCTCAAAACACTATCAAAGATCTGGAACTTTTCATAGCAAAAATAAAGAAAATCTTAACATCAAACTCTAACATCTCACCCAAAAACGAAAATATAAACGAAATTGAAAAACAAAGAAACTTATTCATTCAAAGTATGAATGATGATATAAACATACCAGAAGCATTAGGACATCTTTTTACACTAATATCTAAATACGAGAACATGGATATCACAACCGTATCAAAAGAAGAAGCAACTAAAATACTTAACTTCATAAATGATGTAAAACAAATACTAGACTTTTTTGATACAAACATAGATGAGATACCAGAAGAAATAAAAAAACTAGCAGAAGAAAGAGAAAATCATAGAAAACTCAAAAACTTCAGCGAGGCAGATAGAATAAGAAACGAAATAACATCAAAAGGATATACAGTAATCGATACCAAAATAGGTACTATAGTAGCAAAAGTCTAAGATTTTGTCAGAAAAAGCTAATTCTAAATAAAAATCTAGAAAACTAAAGTAAACTATGTCTAAACTCAAATAGAATAAAAGAACATATTTTTCATACGGTATAAATTAAACTTTATCAATTCAAAAAACTTTACCAAATCTAAACCTTTTAACCAAAATTTACCATAATTTATAATTACACCCATGTTGTCAAACAAGGACAAAATGGAAATACTCAAACTTGCAAGACTAGCTATTGAAAGCCTATTTGATAAATCCAAAAAGGAAGAGCTAGAAAAACAAAGTAAAATTGTTGATAAATTAGGACTCCAAAATGGAGTATTTGTAACTATTACAAAGAAAGGACATCTAAGAGGCTGTATAGGATATATCCTACCCCTAAGGGAATTTTCAAAACTCGTTATTGATGCTTCAATATCCTCAGCCACAAGAGATCCAAGGTTTGATCCTCTTACAAAAGATGAACTCAAAGATATTGAGATAGAAATTTCAGTACTATCAGAACCGAAGAAAACAAACTCAATATCAGATATAGAAATTGGAAAACATGGACTTATAGTAAGAAGAGGTCCTTACCAGGGATTATTACTTCCTCAAGTAGCGGTAGAACACAAATGGGATAAAATAACATTTCTTCAACAAACTTGTATAAAGGCAGGATTAAGCCCAAACGACTACAAGAAAGAAGACATTGAAATATTCACTTTCACAGCAGAAGTATTCAGCGAAACTGATTTAGAAGATTAACAACAGCATCTTTGAAAGAATAAACAACAGGATTATTAAACCATATATTATCTTGCTCTAGAGCTTGAAACACAAACATATCTATACCATAAACAATTCTACAACCAATCTCTACACCATACTTTACGAGCTTAGTATGTTCTGGAGTATAAACAGTATCAAATATAATATGCCTGCTAGACAAGAGAGAAGTATTAATAGGGGTATCATCAACATTAGGATACATACCCAAAGGAGTACAATTTGACACTATATCAACCTTATCCATAATTTCAGGAAGCCTTTCCAAAACTATACCTTCGATACTTACAAAGTATTTTCTAATACCTTCAACAAATGATTCAACTTTTCCATTGTCTCTACCTGCAACTATAATATGAGAGATACCCATTTCTACAAAAGCCCATGCAACACTCCTAGCAACTCCTCCATTACCAATTATAAGTCCAATCTTATCCTTAAGGTTAAAAACACCTCTAGTCTCAAACGCTTTTATAACTCCCTGAATATCAGTATTATACCCTATCAATCTATTATTAACATTTTTTACAGTATTTACCGCACCTACCCTATAAGCAATCTCATCAACCTCATCCAAAAACTTAATAACCTCAACCTTATGAGGGATAGTTACACTCACTCCTCCGACACCACTATCTTTGACAAATTTAAAAAAGGACTCTAAATCTCTAACTTCAAAAGCAAGATAAACAGCATCAATACCTAATTTCTGAAAAATAAAGTTATGAATTATGGGAGACTTTGAGTGCTTGATAGGATTACCAATAACACAGTATAGATTAGTATAAGAAGTTATCAACTTAACCCCCTATAAGATATCCTATAAGATATCCAGCTATCGCAGATACTATACCTATTATCATAAGTTTTAAAGCACCTTTGAAAGGATTACCAATAGTAAGCTTAGTCTTAACATAACCTATAACCAAAAGCGATAAAGCAGAAATAACTAAACACCCAATCCAAGCATAACTAACCGGCAAAAAAAGAATAGGAATTACTGGTATAAGAGAACCTATAATAGCCGAAGTACCAACCGTAAAAGCAAACTTAAATGGTTTCTCATTTGAAACCTTAGACAATTCAAGCTCATGAGCCATCATTATCTCAACCCATGCATTCTCATTTTTGGATATTATGTCAACAACTACATCAGCTTCTTGATCTGGAATTCCCCATCTCTTGAATATTCTCCTTATTTCCTCTTTCTCAATTTCTGGTATGTTTTTAATATCTTCAAGCTCTTTCCTATGTTCTGAAATGTAATTTTCATACTCTGTTTGTTTGGAAGTATACGCAACTGCAGCCATAGAAATACTTTCAGCAAAAGCAGCAGCCAAAGCTCCTGCAAGTATAATCCTAATATCAGTAGTAGCAGCAGTTATACCTAAAACCACCCCTAATGTATTAACAAGTCCATCCTGCCCACCAAGTACTATCTCAGAAAGAATATTAGAAGAACCCTTAACTCTCTCCTTTACATGATTTTGATATTCAACTTCGTCAACCATGTCTCTCATTATAAATAAAAACTATCCTCATCTCTCAACTCTCCACACAACTAAACTTTCAAAATGTAAATACTGATAAATATAATTAGTTTTATCTAATTTTGTTAGTAGTAAAAAACTAACTCTTGACATTACGTTTTTTTTTGGTAGATTTATACTAAATCCTACTAGTTATGGAGGTATTTTATGAAAGATTTTTTTAAGGTCGAGGACTTAAAGGCGAGTATAGAAGGAACACCTATACTGATGGGTGTTAATCTTGAAATAGGCAAAGGCGAAATACACGCCATAATGGGCCCCAACGGATCAGGAAAAACAACTTTATCCAGCATAATAATGGGGAGTCCTAAGTATGATGTCGACGGGGGAGACATAATTTTTAAAGGAGAGAGCATTATTGATATGCCACCTGATGAAAGAGCAAAAAGAGGAATATTTCTAGCATTCCAATACCCTGAAGAAGTACCTGGAGTAAGTTTCATAAATTTCTTAAGGATTGCATATAATTCAGTCATGTCTTATAGACTCGGTGACAAATTCATCCAACCAAAACCTATGGAATTCAGAAATATTGTAAATAAAAAGATGGAAATACTAGGTATGGAAGATACATTTCTAACAAGATATTTAAACGAAGGATTTTCAGGTGGTGAGAAAAAGAGAGCAGAAATGTTACAGATGCTAATGCTTGAACCAGAATTTGTTATCATGGACGAAACTGATTCTGGGCTTGATATTGATGCTTTAAAACTGGTAGCCAAAACCGTTATGGAATACAGAAGTCCAAACAATGCTTTTATGGTTATAACACACTACTCGAGAGTACTTAAATATATAAAGCCAGATTTTGTACATGTAATGATCGACGGTAAAATCGTTAAAACAGGTGACTACTCATTAGCAGAGCTTATAGAAGAGAAAGGATACGACGAGTTTGTAAGAAAAGAAAATACTATAGCAAAGTAAGTAAATTTTAAATTAAGGGTTAATTTACAACCCTTTTAAAATTGGAGGTTTTATGGCAAGAGAAGAAATAAAGAGTATGAACATAGATCTTTTGAAGTATGACTTCAAAGATCCAGAAAACTATGTATACAAATCACAAAAAGGTATAAATGAAGATATTGTTAGACAGATTTCAAAAATGAAAGGAGAACCAGAATGGATGACAGAATTTAGAATCAAAGCATATAGAATTTTTGAAAATAAACCTATGCCTACTTGGGGAGAACGATGGCTTCTTGATAAAATCGATTTTAATGAGATATACTACTACGTAAGACCAACAGATACTAAAGGTAGAAGCTGGGAAGAAGTACCTGAATATATCAAAAAAACCTTTGATAGACTTGGTATTCCAGAAGCAGAAAGAAAATATCTTGCTGGTGTAACTGCACAGTATGAATCTGAAGTTGTCTATCATAGTGTAAAATCTCAATGGGAAAGTAAAGGTGTAATATTTACAGATATGGACACAGCCGTAAAAGAATATCCTGAAATTGTCAAAAGATACTTTGGTACAGTTGTTCCTCCAAACGATAACAAATTTGCCGCGCTGAATAGCGCTGTCTGGAGTGGTGGTAGCTTCATATATGTACCTAAAGGAGTAAAAGTCGAAATACCATTACAAGCATACTTCAGGATAAACACACAAAATATGGGGCAATTTGAGAGAACACTAATAATAGCAGATGAAGGTTCTAGTATACATTATATTGAAGGATGCACAGCACCTATGTATTCCTCAAATTCATTACACGCAGCAGTGGTCGAAATAATCGCCCTAAAAGGTGCATATGTAAGATACACAACTGTTCAAAACTGGTCTAAAAACATATACAACTTAGTTACCAAAAGAGCATTTGCTTACGAAGATGCAAGGGTAGAATGGGTTGATGGCAATCTAGGTAGCAAACTAACAATGAAATATCCTGCCGTCTATATGTTAGGTAGAGGAGCACAAGCAGAAATACTATCTATCGCACTAGCTGGACCAGGGCAAGTACAGGATGCAGGAGCAAAAGTCGTTCACGCAGCACCATATACAACATCCAAAATTACAAATAAATCTATAAGTTTAGGTGGTGGAAAAACAATATACAGGGGACTTGTAAAAATAATGAAAGGTTCTGTAGGAGCTAAAAACCATACATCTTGTAATGCATTACTTATCGACGAATTATCAAAGTCAGATACTATACCACATATCGACATAAGCGAAGATAAAGTTTCACTAGGGCACGAAGCTACGGCAGGTAGAATAAGCGAAGAACAACTGTTCTACCTTATGAGCAGAGGACTAAGTGAAGATGAAGCAATACTAACGATAGTTAATGGATTTATTGAACCATTTACAAAAGAACTACCACTTGAATATGCTGTAGAACTTAACAGACTCATACAAATGGAACTAGAAGACTCCGTAGATGTCGGAGCAAGAAAAGTAAAATATTAGGAGGTAAAGTATGAACTACACTAATTTTCTGAATTATAACGATAGAATAATGAACGTAGTACAAAAATCTAGAAACGATCTAGAATCTTGGGGCAATACCAAATTACCTATAATCGCAAAATCAAACCCTAAATATAACATTGATTTTTCAAATAGAATACCAAATGATACCCAGCTATACTTTACCAAAATAAGCTTTGAAATAGTTTTTGATCCAATAGTAGATGTAACAATTGAATTAGACAAAACACCAACTGCAAAAGCAAGAGTAGGAGAAGAAATAGTGAAAAAGGGATTCTTTGTCAAAGACCTATACTTAAGCTTAGCTGGAGAGGATAACTTTACATATCAAAACTTCTTAAGCATACTATCACCTGAAGATTCTATATTTGTATCTTACGGTATTTCTTTTATCAAAAGTGGTTTACTAATTTACATCCCAGAGGATACTGAGACATCTGTAAAAATAACAAAAAAAGTAAAAAATACAATGCTAGGTTCTTTCTACAGTATGATATTCTTAGGCAACAATAGTAATGTAAAAATTTACGAAGACATTGTATCTGAAACGGATGACAGTAACTTCATATTCGAGATCTCAGAAATATTTGTAGGGAATAACACAAACTTATGGTACAATATAATACAAAACATTAATACAAAATCTGAATACTTTTCTACCAGAAAGGTTAAAACAAACGGCTCAAGTAATATAGAATTCAATGATGTATCTCTAGGTGCTTCTTATGAAAGGATAGATGACAGAGTTTATATTGAAGGACAGAATATTGAATTAAAATATACAGGTATCTACTTTACAAATGGTTCTCAGAAATATGATATTCTAGTAACCGCAAGACATAGAGGATTACACCAAGGAGCAGATATAATAGTAAAAGGAGTACTTGATGATAAATCAAAAGTATACTTCAACGGAACATTAAAGGTAGAAGAAAAACTTAAATCTATAAACTCCTACCTTGGAGGTCACTCTCTACATCTATCATCTGAGTGTAAATCAGACAGTATTCCATCTCTCGAAATAGATTCATACGACGTTAAGTCTGGACATGCTGCATCACTTACTCAACTTGATGAAGAAAAACTTTTCTACATGATGTCAAGAGGTCTCTCGGAATACGAGGCTAAAAAAGCAATA
This sequence comes from Brevinematales bacterium, assembly GCA_026415355.1. Lineage (NCBI taxonomy): Bacteria > Pseudomonadati > Spirochaetota > Spirochaetia > Brevinematales > Brevinematales bacterium. The sequence continues at coordinate 8,170 of JAOAHF010000020.1, read as the reverse complement.
GTCCAAGGATTTATAGAAGGAGCTGTAAGAAGAATTACAGATAAGGAATTTGGATTAAAAGTAAAAAAGTATCTCAAAGAAAAAGGACTAGATGTAGTTGATGTAGAATTAGAAGTATACTAATTCCCCCTAAGAGATATATTATACTTCCTTATTTTTCTCGCAAGGGTATTGCGGTGCATACCCAATATCCTTGCTGTTCTTGTTACATTAAACCTATTTTTTATCAACGCTGATATTATTATATCTCTTTCGTTCTTTTGTATCTCACTCTGGTGAACATACTCTATTACATAGTCATGAATAGAATCTAACGATATTACACCATCCTCAGACAAAACAACTGCTCTTTCAACGAAATTTGAAAGTTCCCTAACGTTTCCAGGAAAAGGATAATTCATAAGAAATTCTAGATAATCATGATCTACTCTAACAATCTCTTTGTTATTTTTCTTTGAATACATATCTAGGAAATGATAAAAAAGAGGTAATATATCTTCTCTCCTTTCTCTCAATGGTGGTATGTGTATTGATACAACATTTATTCTGAAAAATAAATCCTCCCTAAAGTTTTTCTTTTTAACTTCTTCTAAAAGATTTTTGTTAGTAGCAGATATAAGCCTAATATCAACAGGTACATAATCAAGACCACCTACTCTTATAATCTTTTTTTCCTCTATAGCTCTTAATATTTTTGCTTGTACCGACAAAGATATTTCACCTATCTCATCTAAAAACAAAGTTCCCTTATTAGCAACTTCAAACAAACCTATTTTTCTCCTATTTGCTCCCGTAAAGGCTCCCCTCTCATAACCAAACAGTTCGCTCTCAAGTAACGCCTCAGGAATAGCAGCACAGTTTAACCTCACAAAAGGATAATTTTTCCGACTACTCAACTTATGTATTGACTCAGCAAATAGTTCTTTACCTACCCCCGTTTCTCCTGTTATAAGCACTGAAGAATCACTCTTTGCAATATTAACCGCTTTCTTGAAGACATCAAATATAACCTTTGATTCCCCTATTATACCCAAAGATAACATAATCTCTTTAAGAGAATCACTGTCAAATCCAAAGCCATTTTTCATAACTTCAACTCCCAACAACATTTAAAATATAAACATTCCAAATTCTCACTTACAACAGATATAACCTAAAGCTAAAAAATCTTAATACCAGTCAATCTAAAAATCTATTAATAATACCTTACATAAAAACAAAATTGAATTAATAAAACAAACTTAAAAATAGAAATTTACCGAGATAAATATATAAACGACTCAATTCTATCTTCAGTCCTGGTAGCTCTATAAGAAGGTAAGATATTCGAGTAACAGCTTGTACACAGAGGTGAATAATATATATTTTTTTCTAAAGCACCAAGATCCAAAAGCTCACTCAATATAAACCTTGGTATATCAAAATACACTTTATCATTCTTAACAAGACAAAAACGCTCAGCCCATTCGAGAAATTCTTTTCCAACCTCGTAACAACAAGAATGTATACAAGGCAAAATAAAAAATATAGACTTAGTAACATCAAAATTAAACTTATCTTTCGCAATCGAAATAGTTTTTGATATTATTTTATCTTTAAGTCCCCGCCAACCACAGTGTATTCCACCACATAAACCATCACCATAAAACATCAAAGGAGCACAATCTGCACTTCTTATCGTTATTCTTATACCCATATCCACTGTGATGGCAGAATCTGCTTCAAAATACTTTGACAAACTATAGTCAAAATTGTAAAAACTACCTTTGTATTCTATCTTACCATTTTGAATTACCAAAATATCACTACCATGAACCTGTTTGAGTAAAAACAAATTTTCGTTACCATCATCCAAGGCCTTAGCAGAAATAACATTAGACATTTCAAAATTTACAAGGTTAAATTCATCAACTACTTTTTCATCATTCAATTTGGGGACACACATCCCCAATCCAAAATCATCAAATTCGTAGTATATCAACATCATTTAGGATTCTCTATCTTCTAGGCTTTCAACTTCCTCTGTTATCTCCTCAGAAACATACAAAGATTCTTTTTCCTCAACTTCTTCCTTTTCTTCAACTTCTCGTTTCATAGCATAATTTTCACCTTCTAGTATAGCACTTTTTATAACCTCTGTTATAACTTGTATAGATCTAACAGCATCATCATTTGCCGGTATAGGATAATCAACAAGTGTTGGATCGGCATTAGTATCAACTATTGCTATTATTGGAATACCTAATTTTCTAGCTTCATTAACTGCTATTTCTTCTTTAGGGACATCAACTATGTAAACAACATCAGGTAAAGATTTCATATCTCTTATACCTTCCAATCTATCCAAAAGTTTTTTCTTCAACTTCATCAACTTGCTTATCTCACTCTTTGGAAGCTGGTTTATACTCCCATCAACTTCCATTTTTTCTATTCTCATAAGATTCTGAACGGCTTTCCTAATAGATTGGAAATTTGTAAGTGTTCCAGGTATCCATTTTTTGTTAACATAAAACTGTCCACAAGCAAGTGCTTCTTGTTTTATCACATCCTGTGCTTGTTTTCTTGTACCTATGAACAAAAACCTTGCCCCTTTTTGAGCAGCTTCTTTTGCAAAATTGTATGCTTCTCTAAGTTTTTCAAGTGTTTTCTGTAGGTTTATTATATGGACATTACCTTTAGTAGCAAAAATGTAATCTTTCATCTTAGGATTCCATTTGCTTGTTTGATGACCAAAATGTGCTCCAGCCTCAAGAAGAACATTTATATTAACCTTTTCTGAAGAAAACGGCTGTATCTCTATCTGACTCTCCTGAATTATTTCAGACATATCTTCCTCCAAATTTAAAAGTCAATTTATTATAAATAACAAAGGTATAATAATTCAAATACTCAACTATTGAAGTCTGATCAATAGTCTCGTAGTTTTTTGTCAAAGAGTATTCTGAATATCTTGTATTCACAACTCATCTCTGTCTAAAAGAAAGTCAAGTAGAAAATTTTTGATAAAGTGATCTATGTTTCTGCTTGTTATATTTCCTCGCTTTTGCTTTTATTTTACAAGGCAAGATAAAGTTTTTTTCTCATTAATTTACACAAAACTCTACTACAAACTTTAGAAAACTAGATATTGAAATAGAAAAATTTGCGAATTTATAATGAAAATCATGATAAGGATAAGAGTTCAAGGGCTAATCTTTAATCAAAAATGGGAATTATTACTAGTAAAACATTCAAAAAATGGAAAAGAATACTATGTCTTACCTGGAGGCGGCGTTGAGTATAGAGAAGAATTAGAAAAAGCACTTACCAGAGAGCTAAAAGAAGAACTAAACATCCAAGATGTATTTTCATTAAAATTTATTGACATAAGAGAGTTTATAGATCCAGACAGTAATAGACACATACTAGACTTATATTACTATGTTAACGCAAAACTAGATGATATCAAAGTTATGGAAAACGACCAAATAATAACCGGTTTTGGGTTTTTCCCTATCAGAGAATTAGACAAAATACAAGTATATCCATCAGCAGATTATATAAAAAACTTAGTTGAAAAATCTTTAGGGAAGCTATTAGCTTAGTACTATGACAAAAAGTAAGAGATTAGAAGAAGAAATAGTTAGCATGACATCAAAAGAAAGAGAAGAATTGAGAAAAAAAATGCAAACTTCAATCAAGAATTTAAAAACTTCAAATGAAGACTCAAGTAGTACTAGAGAACATACTACAAAACAAGATGTATACCTTTCAGCATGGGATAAGATCATAATGTTTTTATTATCATTGTTTGGTATAATGTCATACGAAGGCTACATAAGAAGAAAAAGAATCAACACGATAAAAGACAGTTTATCGAGAACTTCATATGATATAATAAACGTTAGAACAAATGAACTACTACCTCAGTTTGGTAAATACATTTATGAGATATACTCAACATTAAATGCCATAGGTGAAATTCTCAACATGACCGTATTTAATCCTAACGTATGGGACAATACATCAAATCCTGAATTCAAAACATGCTCTGAATTTCTATTTGAATTCATAACTAACACTAGATCACTATTCGGAATAAGTGATGTTAAAGAACTAATATCGGAATACAGATCTCTTAAGAAAATCTTCGACAGAATAGAAGTTGAAGTAGAAAATAACCTATCATCTATTGATTTATCACACATAAATAGAGCAAATAGGATATATAGTAGATTATTTGTTTTTAGGGAAATAATAAAAGAAGTCGATTTCAGAAGGATAATAAAGTACTTTATAGAAGGTAGAGGAAAAATCTCAAAAAAGGTGTTACCTGATAAATGGTTAGCAGAAGAAATAGAAAAGTTATGTAATATTCTTTCCGAAACTGATATTACCCCTATGATAATTGACATAATAATGGCTCTAAAAAAATATATTGAAAACATCATAGATAAGAGCTCCGAGGATTATAAGAAATATACACAATTGTCTTCCATACTAACACCTGAAAACCTTAATAATACGTATAGCATTATAGAAAAATTAAACTTACCCAATATAATATGTGTAATTAAGGATGACCCAGATTACATACCGTTATACCTAATTCCTGAATACTCGTTAGTAAACGTATATAAAGATGTTACAATATCAAAAAGTAAAAACCTCGCTTCGAAAATAATAAGAGACATAATAAATGACAAAACACTCTTATTCTACACAAGTATAGGAAAAGAAAGAAGCGTTATCAAACAAAACTTAACAACCATATATACAGAAGAAAACAATGATATTCTAGTACAACACAACCTAAACTACTTTTCATACGCAACAGCATTTGAAATTATATACGCTTTTCACTACTACCACTGGCGTATATCCTTTAAAGAAGGAATAAATGATATAATAGTAAATGGAATATTCAAAGAGAAATACTTCAAAACAACCCTATCAATGATATTCCAATCTATAGAAGAAAGCGAAAAAGATATATCCAACTTCATAAAACAAACATCCTACGGTGGTGAACATTATAATGCAATAATAAACTATCTAGAAAAACCTTCATCACTAAAATCAGAACAATCAAAGAAACTACTACAGCAAAGGATATCAGCAATAAACAACTTAGCAGGAAGTATAGTAATAAAATACAATGATAATCTATCTCAACTAGTTAAATTTTTAAAACTAGTATTAAATGACCATTCATCATTAAAACCAGAATACATACTAAACATAAAAACCATAAAAGGTATATACAATAAATCATTAATTGAATTGATAAAAAAATCTGTTGAGATATTAGATAGCATGATAGACATAATATCTTACTACTCTAACTAACTTAGCCTTTAGTAAAAACAAACAGACAACAAATACAAACAACTATCTTATAAAGAATTAATTGAATATCACCAAAATTTACTTAAATATGTTTATCAAAGTTGAAGGATTATCTGATATTTTCTTCGAAAACATCTCAAGGTTTCTTATAGTCCTTCTCAAACTTTTTGCAACTTCCTCATCCGTAAGTACCCCTATAACAGTATTAGTGTTAGTAATAACCTTTGTTATCTGATTTATAGAATCATTAAGGTTATCTATTGTTTTATTTAGTTTAGAAATATCAACTTTATTCAGATTATTACCAACCTGATTAAGGTAGTTAATCAGTTGGACAATTTCTTGAGTAGTTCTCTTCAATTGGTCAGAAAACTCAGATACATTTTTGATGCTAGTGGAAATTTGTTCTCTATTGTTGTAAACTTCTCGTATTATACCTTCCAGGTACGCTACTATCAAAACTATCTTATCTATGCTTCCAGGTAAGTCTGGTGTTGATTCTATTTTACCAACTATCTTCTTTATAAACTCAAAAACATCAGATATAGCCTCATTGATCGATACTTCCTCAGAGCCTTTCACTACATCTCCATCCTTCAGAAAAGGTTCAACACCTGTATAGTTCATTATGTCCACATACTTTTCTCCAACCAATGACGTTGATTTAATCACAAACAAAGCATCTCTATTTATCTTATATCTACTTTCTATGAATAGAGTAAGTACAATACCTCCTCCATCAGGGTTTTCACTAACATTTTCAACTCTACCAACTTTGATACCACCGGCAAGTTTGACACTAGCACCTAACGGGATATTAGCACCATAAGATAGTTCAACATAAATCCTGTATCCCTGCGCTAAAAATGGCAAGGTATTAGTTAAATACAAACCAAGTACTATCAGTAACAATCCTAAAACTACAACTATTCCTATTTTAAACTCATAGTGTTTCATAAACTACTAAATCTCCTATACATCAACAACACATCTACAAATATAATAATCTCTCTCCTTAAAAACTGCAAGTTGACTATAAGTTACTCCTTTAACATCAGTAAGAACAACATGACTATTTACATCAATTCTATCACCTAAAGCTTCAAATTCCAAAATGATATTCTCATTATCCAAATTATGGATTTTAACATTGATATCCTTGAAAACAAATTTCTCTACGTCTTTTATGTAGACAAGGTAACTTAAGAATTCAAACAAAAGCTCTTCATATCCTCTACTGGATCTAACTACACTTCCTACTACAATCTTTCCAACTATCGAATTTATATCAACAATAACACTCTGTAAAGCAATAGCAATAGCTTCAAATGCACTCTCAATGGTTGACCCCTTACCTTCTATTATAAAATCCGATGTATGATCCTTAACATACCAATATCTCTCCTTACCCATAGCGTAAACCCCTCAATTCAGTTTTAACCCAAATCTACTCTAATTTTCAAGAAACCAATCACTTCAACTACGATAGTAAAGTTTTAAAAAAACTTCTTACCCTATTTTTAAATTCGGTTTGGTATTTTTTATACTTCTTTATCCAACTGGAGGAATTATGAAACCATTAAAAGATGTACAATCTGAGAAAGATATAAGAGGAAAAGATATAGACAAAGTAGGAATAAGAGGATTAAAATATCCAATATCACTGTTAGACAAAAACAACAAAGTCCAACACACAATAGCAGATATAGACATGTATGTGTTTTTACCCAGAGATTACAGAGGAACACATATGAGTAGATTTATAGAAGTAATAAATGATTACAGAAGGGAAATATCAATTGAAAAGATAGAACCTATACTAAGAGATCTAAAACTAAAACTACACTCAAGGAAAGCAGAAATATCTCTAAGATTTCCATACTTTATAGAAAAGTTATCACCCATATCTAGAAACTATGGAATGAACTATTATGAGATTACATTTGACGCAACATGTGATGAAAAGTACGATTTTGTTCTTACAGTTTCTGCCACAGGTATGTCTTTGTGTCCATGCTCCAAAGAAATAAGTAAAAACAATGCACATAACCAAAGAGTTTCAGTTTCTGTATCTGTCAGGATGTCTAAAATCGTATGGATAGAAGAGATAGTAGATGTAATAGAGGGCAATGTATCATCACCTGTCTATGTATTACTTAAGAGAGAGGATGAGAAATTTGTAACCGAACAATCCTATGAAAATCCCAAGTTTGTCGAAGATATAGTAAGGGATATATCAATTGAATTAGATAAGAATAGCAAAATAACATGGTATAGTATTGAGGCTGAAAGTTACGAAAGCATACATCCATTCAACGCATACGCATACATAGAAAAGCAGATTTAGTGTGGAGGCGAGGGGAATTGAACCCCTGTCCGAGGGTTATCACAACTAAAGGTTTGTACATGCTTAGCCTATCTTTTTACTTCGGATATACTCAAGGGATAGGCACCTCTTGTATATCCTACACCTCTTAGTGTTCAGGTGCCTCTAGAGGTATCAAAGCACCCTAGCCTTCCTAACCGACCCCAATCTACCTAGAAAGGCAGTCAGTAGATTGGAGCTCGCAGACATTATGCTGCGAGAGCGAGATTTTCTTCGGCACTTATATTCAAAAACCCTTAACGCGGGTAACGGCATGACCTTTAGCAGCGACCTAACCCCCGTCGAGCCCAAATCGCCCCCTAAAGGACAATAAATAATATAACACAAAATCTCTTAAATTTCAACTAAAACTTATTATCGAACTTGATAAACTTAGCTAAATTTTTCTGGAAACCCCCCACCTTTTTTGAGTGTCTGAAAAATTTTTGCGTCCAGTTAGATTAGTATAATTATATT
>JAOAHF010000019.1 GCA_026415355.1 Brevinematales bacterium | reverse complement strand
TTGTATACATCCCTCTCAATACCCATCTCGTACCCCTCCTATTAAAAATTTCGGAGTATTATACCCTTCCTTGAGATATAAGATGAGATTAGTATGAATTCAAAGTACGGCAAATATATACAGAAACTCTAGAAAATAAAATCTATTACTAGATAGTAATGATTTCATAGTTCTAGATTTTAATAGCAATAAATTCCCAAATAGGTATGTTTAATACTTTTAAGAAGTTACCGGATTCCTAGATTCTTTGGATATCTACTAATTATACTTTCATAAATGTTTCTCATAAGTCTATTGCTAAATCATTTACAGTCATGTAAGTTGAAATTTACTATTTCATTTCATTATTTTGTTGTCTGTTTAGTTGAAGAAGGTTCATAATAACTTTATGAAGTTGGAGATAGCTTATGGTAATCTTAGTGATGGTAAAAACTCTGTGATCTTTTTACCGGCTTTTCCTACACCTAGAGAAATGTATATAAATCAAATAAAACTTCTTGATAAGCATGGTATACCATATATATCCCTAAACTATCCAGGTGTTGGTAATAGTCAAAAACCTGATAAAATAGAGATGAGTGTGAGAGATTTAGTGAGGGTAATAATAGACAACATAAAAGGTTTGAGGTTTAATAAGCTCATACCTATAGGTACAAGTATGGGTGGATATGTTATGTTTGAGATGTGGAGGCAGATGAAAGAAAGAATAGCAGGTTTTGTTTTTTGTCATACGCGACCTGAAAACCTTGATGAAGAAGCTAGAAAAAAGAGGCTTTCAGATATTGAGAAGATAAATGAAAATATAGAAGAATATCTCAAGGTGTTCAGTAAAAATCTAGTATCTGACTATACTTACGAAAACAAACCAGAAGTTGTCAGATTCATAAATGATATAGTTAAAAAAACTACAAAAGAAGGATTATTTTCTCTAGTTTATGTTATTGCGACTAGACCTGACTCTAGAGAGTTACTAAGTCAAATAAATGTACCGTCATTGGTAGTTGCGGGAAAATCCGATAAAATAGTTCCTGTTGACATAATGAGAGATATGGCAGATAGATTACCTAACTCTATGTTTGTTGAACTTGATAATGTGGGACACCTTTCCCCGCTAGAGGTACCTGAGGAGTTTAATTCTATACTTTTATCCTTCTTGGAATCTAAAGCACTTGTATAAAGGTATCGTAGATCATGTTTTAATCTAAATTTACTTATTGGGTGAAATCTAGATATTTGTTGTCGATTAGATAGTTATTTGGGTTCCTATACCTTCATCTGTGAAGATTTCTAATAGGATTGAGTGTTTTATTGTTCCGTTTATTATATGGACTTTTTTTACTCCTCTTTCTAGTGCTTTTATCATTGACATTGCTTTGGGTATCATACCTTCTTTTATACTGCCATTTTCTACCATGTCTGAGAGTTCCTTTATTGTAATTGACGGTATGAGTGTACTCTTGTCGTTTATATCTCTGTATATTCCATCTACATCTGTTAGATATATTAATTTTTCTGCTTTTAGTGATACTGCTATTTCGGCTGATACATCATCTGCGTTTATGTTATATGTGTGTCCTTTTTCATCAACACCTGTTGGAGATAAAATAGGTATATAACCTTCTTTGATGAGAGATATAATTAGCTGGTTGTTTATGCTTTCAACTTCACCTACAAAACCTAGATCAATGTCTGTATCTACGAATTTCTTTTTTGCTTTTATGGTGAAATTGTCTTTGCCTGATATTCCTACTGCTTTACCGCCATTTTTGATTATGTTGAAAACTACTTCTTTATTTATCAATCCGTTTAAAACCATTTCTACGATTTCCATGGTTTCAGAATCTGTTATTCTTTGTCCTCTAACGAATTTGGGTTGCTTATTCATCTTCCTCATAACTTCGGAGATTTTGTTTCCGCCACCGTGCACTATTACAGGATGCATGCCTAGCATTTTGAGTATTACAATGTCTTTACAAAATGATTGTTTTAGCTCTTCATTTGTCATTACACTACCACCATACTTTATGACTATGATTGTATCTCTAAACTTAATTATGTAAGGTAAAGCCTCAACAAGAACTTCTATGTTTTTCATACATTAGAATTATTTAGCATAAGGTATGTAGTTATCCATGTGTTGGTAGAATTTTTTGAACTTTGTATATTTTTATTTGCTAAATTGTTTAAATGTAAGCAAAACTTATAGAATTAGTGGTGAATATGCGTATAATGAATTTCTTTTCAAATTTGGCTTGGAGAATTTTTGATTTTTTTAAATGGTTATTTTACAAAATAGCAACTGTTGTAACGGAATTTTTTATGAATATTTTGGGTATAACAAAAGAGACTGATTTGATTACAAGCGAGACTAGAAAATTCTTGTTTTTTCTTTTTGTTGCTTTTATTACTTTCTTCATATTTTTTGTGATAATGGTTGCCATATTACTTACTCCTTCACAGACAGTCATGGTTCCAGACACGGTAGGTGATGAGTTACTGGATGCTATAATAAAGATAGAAAATTCAAGACTTATACCTAATGTTGAAGTAGTTGTTTCTGAAGAGAAACCAAGAGGATTTATTATAAGGCAAATACCATCACCTGGCAATACTGTTAGAGAAGGCAAAACAGTGAAGCTTTTTGTAAGTATGGGTAGTGGTGAATTTATTTTACCAGATTTTAGTGGTAAACCTTTAGAAGAGGTAAGGTTGTTCTTATCTTCAAAAGGAGTTTATATATCTTCAGTTGAGTATGTTCAATCTGATTATGGTGAAGGTACAATTGTGAAAACGTATCCGTCGGCTGGTGCGAAACTAAAGCCAGGCAATCAAGTAGTACTTTATGTGAGTACGGGATCTTCTTCTAGTTTTCCAATGCCTAATATGATAGGTTTTTCTTATGATAAAGCAATGTTGTTTCTTGAATCAAAGAATATAAATTACAAGGTTACAACAGTGCCTATAACAGATCCTGCAAACGATGGGGTAGTTATAGATCATATACCAAGAGAGGGTGAAATGATATCTCAAGATGTAACACCAGAACTTATGGTAGGTGTTTTTGGAGATGAAAATGTAGTACAGACTACTAGATTTGTTGTATATAGAGCTGGTTTATCACAGTTTTCAAAAGAGGGTGTTAATATTTACTATGTGAAAGTTTTAATATCAGATGTTACAGGTACCAGAAGAGTTGATAAAACATTTGACAAACTTACAACATTAGTTTTACCTCTGAAGATTAGAGGAATAGGTAAAGTCCAGATCTATATAAATGATCAGTTAGTCAAAGAAGATAACATATGAGAAAAATCAAAGTTGCTCCATCAATATTTGCTTCAGATTTCATTAATCTAAAAAGAGAGCTAGATAGACTAAAACAATTAGGTGTTGATTACATCCACTATGATATAATGGATAACAATTTCGTACCAAATATAAGTTTTGGCCCTTTGATAACTGAACAAATAGCAAAATATTCAGGAATACCAGGTGATGTACATCTTATGATATCTCTCTCAATTGAGAAAGTTAGTAGGTTTATGTTAGAAAATATTGAAATAGTTACTATACATTACGAAGCTGACGGATTTTCAAAAGATATAATCGATTTCATAAAGTCGAATAACAAGAAAGTAGGTATATCAATAAAACCTCAAACTCCTGTTGAAGCAGTAGTACCTTTCATAGATATTGTTGATTTAGTGTTGGTAATGACTGTTGAACCAGGATTTTCAGGCCAATCCCTAATACCTTCTACTATATCGAAGGTTTCTAAAGTTAGAGAAATACTTGATAAATATAACCGAGATATCTATCTTGAGGTTGATGGTGGAGTTAACTTGGATAATGTACAAACTCTCGTAAATAGCGGAGCTAATTTGCTTGTTATAGGTAGCGCATTTTTTAAGAATAATAATAGTGAAATGATAATGGATTTAGTAAAGCATTTAAATAAAATTAAATAAAGTCTTATTGCTTAACCAACAAGTACATCTTATGTGGAATGAATTATGTTTTAGAACTTGAATTTCTATTTAGTGTATAAGAGTATTAAGAGTTTTGTGAGTTAGTAATGAAAGGTATACAGTTTTTCAGTAAAGATAATATAGAGCTTATTGTTATATTTTCATTGTAGACTTTTATGTGAAATATCTCGTTGTATAGTTTATCTCTTTCTGAAAGAGTTTTTCTTACTTCTTCTTCTAGTGGTAGGTCTGTAAGTGCTGGTCTATGGCTTTCTTCTGTCATTCTTTTTATTATTGTTTCTGGGCTAGAGTAAAGCAATATTACTAAACCTCTTTTTATTATTTCTCTATTTTCGTTACGTAGTATTATACCTCCACCTGTTGATACTATAATTTGTTCTTGACTTGATATATTTTTCAGAACTTGGCTTTCGAGGTCTCTGAATTTACTTTCACCGTATTTTTCAAATATATCTTTTATCTTTATTCCTGTAGACTTTTCAATTTCTTCGTCAGTGTCTATTAACTTCCAACCTGTCATTCTGGATAATTCTTTACCTATGGTAGTTTTGCCTGTTGCTCTGTATCCTATTAGGAATATTTGTTTTTTCATGATTAGAAATTTATTGTTTGTACTCTTATTTTTTCAATAAAAATTTATTAGCTAGCTTTCAAAGTTTTAAATGTCTAATTGAAATAAAATATTTTACGATTTTATAATATGTTGATATAATCGAATTATGTCTATGAAGCATGAGTTTTCGGAAGCAAATAGGTTAAAAAGAATACCTCCTTATATTTTTTCTGTTGTTGACAGTATGAAACTTGAAGCTCAGAAAAAGGGGGTAGATACTATTGATTTTAGTTTAGGTAGTCCAGATATGAAACCTCCACAAAGGGTAATACAGAAACTGAAAGAAGCTCTTGATAGAGATGATGTACATAGTTATTCAAGGCACGATGGAGAGATAGAAAGGGAATTTAGAAAGGAAGTGGCTAACTGGTACGAAAGGAAGTTTAATGTTTCTTTGAATCCCGAAAAGGAAATACTACAACTTATAGGTTCAAAAGAGGGTATTGCTCACTTTGCTTTGGGTGTTATAAATAGTGAAGATATTGTAGTAGTTCCTTCACCTACATATCCAGCACATTTTAATGGAATTATAGCCTCTGGTGGTATAGTATACTATGTACCTCTACTTGAAGAGAATAATTATGTTTTAGATTTTAAAAAGATAGACCAAGGAATATTAAAACTAGCCAAAATACTGATAGTTAGTTATCCACAGAATCCTACAACAGCTGTTGTTTCGAAAGATTTCTATGAAGAGCTTGTTGATTTCTTTAAGGATAAGGGTATAATAGTAATAAGTGATATTACTTATTCTGATCTTATATATGAAGAGGGATATCGTCCTACGAGTATTCTTGAGGTTAAAGGGGCAAAGGATTTTTGTATAGAATTTCATACTTTATCTAAGAATTTTAATATGGCTGGATGGAGAGTGGGTTTTGCAGCAGGAAACTATAAATTAATTGAGATACTCAAAAAGACAAAAAGCTATATAGACTTTGGTGTTTTCAAAGCTATACAGCTTGCGGCGATTGAAGCTTTGAAAAATTGTGAAGACTTTATACAAGAGGTAAAAGAAGAATATTACGATAGAATAACTATGTTTGTCGAAGGGCTTAATAGAGCAGGGTGGCGTGTAGATATGCCAAAATCTACTTTTTACGTATGGGCTAAAATACCTATTAAATATTCTGCGCTTACATCATTAGAATTTACGAAAGTTTTGATTGAAGAAACTGGAGTTGTTTGTTCTCCTGGTAGTGGTTTTGGTGAGTATGGTGAAGGATATGTTAGATTTGCTATGGTTCAAAACAAAAACAGAATAAAAGAAGCTATAATAAGAATTACCAGATTCCTAGCAAGAGAAGATTAACCTTTTGGATTTTTTCTTTCTTTTTTTGATAACAAGAAAATTGTGATCTTTTACGTTAAAGTAAAGCTTTGCTAAAACCAAGAGTATTGAGATTTGAGGTTATAAGAAGATTGATATTATGGTTTTTAAGGGGTTATCTTAGTTAGAGTTTAAAGTCAAAATTAAAAAATGGAATTTAGTTTAGCATATTAGTTAGAATTCTATCCTAAACTTTTTAGGAGGTTTTTATGAAGAGAATAGGTATTTTGACAGGTGGGGGTGATGCTCCTGGTTTAAACGGGGTTATAAAAGGAGCTTATTTAAGAATAAAGAAGGATTTACCAAATGTTGAGATTATAGGTCTTTTGGAGGGGTGGAGAGGATTGATTGAGAAAAAGTATGTGGTTTTAAAAGATGACGATATTAGAGAGATACACAAAGAAGGGGGAACCATATTGGGGTCTTCTAGGACAAATCCTTACAAAAATGAAGATACTGTCAAGAAAGCTCATCAGAGTTTCAAGGAGTTAGAGCTTGATGCTCTTATAGCAATAGGTGGGGAGGATACTCTAGGAGCTGCTAATAAGTTAGCTAAAGATGGATTTCCAGTAGTTGGAGCACCCAAAACTATTGATAATGATCTCAATGTTACAGATTACACCTTTGGATTTGATACTGCTGTTAATATTGCTATGGAAGCGATTGATAGACTACATACTACTGCAAAATCACACAGAAGAGTTATGGTTGTTGAAATAATGGGAAGACATGCAGGGTGGATAACGTTGTGGTCTGGTATTGCTGGTGGAGCGCATATGGTTCTGCTTCCAGAGGAAGTAACGAAGATAACGGATGTTGCCGAGTTTGTTAAGAAAAGAAAAGAAAAAGGTGAGTTATATACTATAATTGCAGTTTCAGAAGGAGCTATACTTGATGCGGGAGGAGCACAAAATTTTGTTTTCGAGGATGCTAAAACTGATGAATTTGGACATGTTAGACTTGGCGGTATAGCAAAACAGCTAGCAAAATATATAGAAGAAACAACAGGTATTGAAACAAGATATGTGGTTTTGGGTCATTTACAAAGAGGTGGATCTCCAACTGCTTTTGATAGAATACTATCTTTGAGATTTGGTATAAATGTTGGTGAGCTTGTACTCAGAAAGGAGTGGGGTAAAATGGTTGCTTTGAGAGGGACAGAGATAGTAGCGGTACCACTTCAGGAAGCAGTACAGGAATTAAAAGTTGTACCTCAAAAAATCATAACAGAGCTAAAGAGTATTCTCTACTAGTGAATTGAAAGGGTAAGGAAACCCTTACCCTTCTTTTTTGTACTATTATCATCCTTTGACTAAGGTCAAGTAGTTAACTTATTTGTGTTGATTTTGTGAGAGTGTATATGATAAAAAGGTATATACCAATAATAACGGCGACGTCTATAATTTTGTTAGTGACATCAATCATCCTATACATAACTAACGTGGAAAATAGGTACTATGCAGGTTTTGTTGGAGCGTTGTCAAACTCAGATTATGAAAAAATGGAGGATTATTTACTAGCAATTTCAAATATCAACACTGCTAAATATCTTTTCCTTAAGGGAGTTAAGCTGTTTTACGAGGGTGATGAGAGTTCTGGAGTGAGATATCTTTTGAATTCTATTTCGAATCAGAAACTTTTGGAAAAAGAAATTGCTCTGGCCAAACTAATTGTAGGTAATTATTTGCTCATGGAAAAGAAAGATCCAAGTGGAATAGGATTAGTGACAAGTCCGGAGTGTAATAAGTACTTTCAAGATTATGTTGCATTCATCGTTGGACTTTATAATTTCAATAACCAAAATTATGATGAAGCTTTAGAATTCTTTTCTTCTTTAACTAATAGTGGTAATGAAGAACTAAAAAAAGAGTCGTTGCTTAGAATATCGTTTATACTACTCTCAAAAGGTAAAGACATTGATCAGTCCATAATCGACAAACTTTCAAAGTTTGATATAAACATAACTAATGTTTTAACTGAATAGCATTGTAAGTTTTTTATCGCTGTTGAACTGCGTTTATATTTTTTTGTTGGGATACCACAAAACATCTAACTTTGCGGTTTTGAATTTCTTCTAATTCTGGTACTTTTAAACGGCAAATCTCTTGGACTGAAGAGCATCTATCTGCAAAAGGGCATTCGTACTTTAATTCAGAGAAGTGGGGGACTCTTCCAGGTATGAAAGGAAGATTTTGAGATTTTTTGTTAACATCTGGAATTGAAGATAGGAGTCCTTCTGTGTAAGGATGAAAAGGTTTACTAAATATCTCTTCTGTGATACCTTCTTCTACAACATAACCTGAGTACATTATTATGATTCTGTCACAGATTTCTTTGGCAAGCAGTAAATCATGAGTTATGAATATTATCGATATTCCGAGATTTTTCTTTATCTCTTTGAGTATTTTTATAATTTCTTTTTGTACGCTTACATCAAGGGATGTAGTAGGTTCATCTGCTATTATAATTTTGGGTTTGAGTAGTAGTACAAAGGATATAACTATTCTTTGAAGCATACCACCACTTAGCTGATGTGGAAAGCTTTTCATAACTCTATCTGGAGCGTTTATACCTATGCGATCAAATATTTCATAAAGTTCTTTTTTCAAAATTTCATATGGTATTTTGTGAGATAAAGATATCATTTTAAGTTGTTCGGATATCCTTAATACTGGATTTAGTGCGTTTAGTGGATCTTGGAAGATTATCGATATTTTCTTTCCTCGGATTCTTTCATAATCAAGTTTATTTAATATGTTATTCCCTTCAAATATTACTTTCCCTTTAACTTCGAGATTTTCGCTTACGAGACCTAGAATTGAGTTTACAGTTAAACTTTTCCCTGAACCACTTTCACCTGCAATTCCAAGTATTTCGTTTTCGAAGAGATGAAAGTTTACATCTCTTATAATGCTTTTACCTGTTTTTTTATGTATTATTTCTAGGTTTACTACTTCAAGGACTTTATTCATTTTGGTATCAAGGTTTTAATATTCTGTAAGGTTTGGCAAATCTCTTTCTACCTAGAGTTTATACTTTTCAGCAGTCTAAACTTTTTTAGTACTGTCTTTGATATTTTTGTATTTTCAGGGCAAAAAGGGAGTATAACCCCCTTTAGTTTTTTAGAATTCGTACTTTTCAAACAATACTTTATTTGCGGCTGACAGACTTGCTCCTGGTTCAAATTTATATCCTAGTTCCCTTAATGTAAATTCAAGTGCTTGTAACATTACGACTACGTCTCCTTTATCTACATATCCAAGATGTCCTAGTCTGAATATTTGTCCTTTCATACTTCCTTGTCCTCCTGCAATTTCTGCACCGTATTTGTTTCTCATGAGTTTAGGTATTTTAGTTCCATCTATACCTTGTGGGACTTCAACTGCTGTGACTGCATTTGAGTACAGCTTGTATTTTGCGAACAGATTTAGCCCTAGAGCTTTGACTCCTTCTCTGACTGCTTCTGAAATAACTTTGTGTCTTTTTATTACATTTTCAAGTCCTTCTTTCTTCATGAGTTCGATCGATTTGTTTAATGCCATTATTAATGTTATACCTGGTGTCCAAGCTGTCGTTTTATCTAACATAGCTTTTTCTTCTTCTTTGAGATTGAAATAAAACTTAGGTAAATTCGATTTCTCCATATATTTTCTTGCTTTTTCTGAGAGTGCTATAAAAGAAAGACCTGGTGGTATCATAAAAGATTTTTGTGATCCACCTATTAGTACGTCTATACCCCATTCATCCATTTTAACCTCATCACATCCTACGGATGTTATTCCATCCACTATTAGAATGGCGTCTGTTTTTGAAACTATGCTTGCTATTGCTTTTAGATCAGATGATACTCCTGTTGATGTTTCACTATGCTGGAGTAAAACTGCTTTTACATCAGGATTTTTCTTAAGAGCATCTTCTACTTCTTCAGGTTCAACGCAATGACCATAATCTTTCTTAAGAGTTATTACTTCAACTCCGTAAGATTTGGCTATTTTTTCCCATCTTTCACCAAACTTACCAAAACTTAAAACTATAACCTTATCTCCAGAAGATAAAGTATTTTCAACTGCTGCGTTCATTGCACCTGTTCCAGAAGACGCTAGTATGTAGACTGGTTCTTTTGTCTGAAATACGTACTTTAGTCCTTCCCAAGCATTAACAAGCACTTCGCTGAATTGAGATGTCCTGTGGTGAAATATAGGTTTTGACATCTCGCTTAGTACTTCAGGTGGTATCTCTACCGGACCTGGGGCATAAAGGTGATATTTGACGAGCATTCCCATATTACATTACCTCCAAAAGTTTTTAGATGATTTTGTATGTAAAATACATTTTATTTCAAGTAGTGTTGTATTTAGGTTAAAACTATGTTTTATTTGACAATTATGTATTCTTCGTTAAGATTATTATTTAGCTTTTATTTGATAATTGTGTTTATTCATAATTTTCTATATGGATAATATTGTAATAGCGGTACCGAAAGGAAGGTTGTTTGAAGATACGGTTAAGCTTTTTAGCCAAGCAGGAATACTTAATATTCAGATTGATGAGAATTCGAGGAAGCTTATCGTATCAGATAATGATGCTAAGATTGATTTTCTTCTTGTTAGAGCAAAAGATGTTATAACATATACTGTTGAAGGGATATCTGATCTAGGTGTTGTTGGATATGATTTGCTTGTTGAGTATGATCCTGACGTTTTTTCTCTTCTTGATCTAAAATTTGGTTATTGTAAGGTTATAGTTGCTGGCAAAGAAAAAAAAGAATTAGTTTCTCCTACAGTTAAAGTTGCTACTAAATTACCGAATATAACCAAATCTTACTTTAGGGCCAAGGAAATAGAACCAAAGATAGTGGAATTGTATGGATCTGTTGAATTAGGACCGTTGACAGGATTAAGTGAATTTGTAGTTGATATAACATCGACGGGAACTACATTGAAAGAAAATAATCTAGTGATTATTGATGAGATATTCGAATCTACCTCAAGGTTAATATCGAACAGAAAATCTTTTTATATTAAGCGGAAAAGGATAAGTGATATAGTTTCAAAACTTCAGAAGATTCTAAGTCAAAACGAAGTTTTATCTCGGTAGGATTTATAACGAGACTTATTGGAGGTTATGAAAAAGTTTAACTTTAAGCTTCAGAGAATTTTGGAAATAAAGCAGAAACTTAGAGATTTAGATAAGCAGGATTTGAGCAGGAAAGCTAGTGAGTATAATCTTGAGCTTTCAAAAATAAGAAAGTTGCAAGAAGAAAAGAAAAATGCTGTTACTGAGATGAAAAATATAAGCAGAATTGAAGATTTACAGATGTTTGATAAATACATAGTCTCAAATGAAAAGATGCAAGAGTATAAACGAATCGATGCTTTGAAAAAGGAAAAACCTTTTAAGGAAGCTATGGCTAAATATCTTGAGAAAGATAGAGAAGTTAAAATACTTGAGAAACTAAAACAAAAGTTATACCAAGAATTTTTAAGGGATAGTCAAAAAGAAGAGTCTCAAGAAATTGATGAAATTGTTTTGAATAAATATCGTGAGGATAATAAGCACTTAAGGTTATGATGTTGTTTAATTTAATTAGAGCTGTTTTAATTTTGTTTGAATTCTCCGATATAAAAATGTTGTTGAGAGGTAGAATGTATGAAAACTTATAGTGTTGTGATATTTGCTTTGATTATTTTCTTGTTTGTGTTTCACTCGAGAGGTGAACAAGAAGTGTTTTCTAGAGATGTTTATAAAATATCTTTGGTATTAAGGTCTATACTCTCTAACTATACTATGATGGAGTTTGATAAAATACTACCTTTTTCTGAAGGTAAGGCAAAGAGAGATTTAGAGAATATAATTGAAGATATTAAAAATCCTTTGAGATATGAGGAAGTTAAAAAAGAGATTAATCTTCTTTCAGATCCTAAGGTGAAGGAAATCAAAATCTTTGAAAAAGAAAATTTAGCATTAGCTGTTGTTGAGTGGAATTGTAAGAGATCTGTTCCTAGGGGTAAAGGGACTGAAACTGTTGATGTCAAAAGAGAGACAAACTATCTTTTTAGAAAGTTTGGTAGTGAATGGAAACTTGTATCATACAGATAATTTATAGTTTTCTTACTCTTTCTGTAACTTCTTTCTTTTTTTCTCTCATATCTTGAGATTCTTCGTAAGGTACTACTATTATTGTTCTATTTTCTCGTTTAAATGTGACAAACTTATACTGATCTTTACATATATGTAAAGCATCTTTTATTTTTATTTTCACGTTGGGATAACATATTCCATAAGCACTAACTCTTGCTTCTATAACTGCTTGATCAAGTTGTTCTTTTATTCCTTTGATTTCTTTTTCGATATTTTCCAATTCTATCGAATATTCTCTAAGCATTGTATTGATAGTGTTATATCTTTCTTCTTTTTCTTGGGGTAGTCTTCCGAAGTTTTGTATCATTTGTTGGAAGATTAGTACTTCTTTTTTAAGTTCGGATATCTTATTTGAGAGTTCCTCTTTTCTTCTTGAAAGATCTTCATATATTTCTTGTAGTTCTGGGTCAGATCCAACTTCAAGTACAGTATCTGTCCAAGATTCTGCTCCTAGTTGTTTTGCTGATATTTCGTAGAGTGCTTTAACAGTACCTCCTGTGATGCTTGCTTTTCTACCAAAGCAAAATACCCTTGATTTTGATACGATATTACTGTGTAGAATGTATTCAAGTGCTATCACATTGCCACCTGCTTTGATATTTGCTCTTTCTATGAATTTTGATATTACATCTCCTCCTGCTACTATTCTACCTACTTCTTTACCTTGTATTCCTGTTCTTACTATTACGTTACCGTCTGCTATTACTTCTGCTTTTTCCACAGTTCCCCATATATCGACATTACCACCTGCTTTTACTTTGAATGTGTCTCTGACACTTCCTCTTATTATAACATTACCGACAAA
The DNA here is from genome assembly GCA_026415355.1 of Brevinematales bacterium. NCBI lineage: Bacteria > Pseudomonadati > Spirochaetota > Spirochaetia > Brevinematales > Brevinematales bacterium. The sequence goes on along the minus strand of JAOAHF010000019.1, from coordinate 5,264 downwards.
ATCAATATCGCCTGTTTCTGGGGATATGTCTTTGAGTATTTCAAGTATAGGTTCAACGTTTATTTTGCCTTGCTTAAATACTACTTGACCTTCTTCTTTTGCTATAAGCTCAAGTCCATCTGGTGATATTTCCACATTTTTGCCTACTAGAGATTGTATAGATATATCTTTACCATCTGGAGCTGGTATGGTTTTGCCTTTTACAGTTATACCAGGTTTACCTTTTGTTGCTGGTTCTTTTGATGCTAGAACTTGGCCTTTAACAACGTTTTCAATTTTTATTACTTTGTGTAAATCAACAATATCTTTTTCGTTCTTATTGAATTGAAAACTATTGCTTTTGTTTATATCGATGTAGTAATTTATTTTAGCATCTTTTCCAGGTTCTGGGGGTGTCCAGACTGCAACTTCGATAGGAACATCGAAAATGCCTTCGTATACTGCTTTTTCTATATTTTCCATAACTATACCATGTACGACACCTTCCATTTTGAGTAGATTGAGTATTTCCCTTGGTGAAGGTACTTTGCCCCTAATACCTGGTTTTAAAAGTGTAAGTAATGATTTACTTTCGTCAGGTAAAACTTCTATATGAGGTTGGCTGTCTTCAGTAGGATCTGTCGAAATTGGCTGAGATACCAAAACAGGCATACCTGAAGGAGATTGAACTTCTTTCTTTATCTTTCCACTATCGTAGTTTAAGATGCCCTTGGCTTCTATTTCCTTCACAACTTCTTCGTAACTTACATATCTTCCATTACCTTTAGGAGGTAATATTTTTATATAAACGCCATCGGTGGTATGAGAAACAAAGAATCTACCGTCTATTGCCATGATTTCATCTGAATGGTGTTCAGATGAGTTACTGAAAGATAAATTACCGATTTTTCTAACAACAATCCTGTAAGGTTTCCTACCAATTCCAAAGAAACCGCTATTCCCACTTTCAATTATTTCGTACTCAAGGTTAAATATCTCTGTGTTAAGTTCTTTACTTGCTATTTTAAGTGCTTCATTTATAGTGAAGGCAACTATCTCAAGTTCTTCTGTGTTGGTATCTTCTTCTATTTCGTCAAGCAGTGATATTATTTTCTTTATATCCATAATTTTAGTATAATTATTTATAGAAATTTTTTCAACATCATTAACTGAAATTTAGTCTTTTTCTTTCTGAAACTTCTACCTGTTTTATTTGATGGAGAGTTTGTTGTTGGAAGATAAATCTGATTTTGTTAATTTAAACGTTACAATTTTTATAGAAATTTGATTGCTAACTATTGTATAATAATGTCATGAGACAGTTTTTTTTCACTTTTGTTATAATGTGTATTTCTGTTTTTGCTTTCGGTAAGAGTGTTGTAATTTTCCCATTTTCCAATAAGGATGGTAGAGATATACCGAGTGCTTCCATTGGTGTACTTAAATCTATAATGCAATTTGCGAAATACTATCCTGGTGTTATCGTCAAAGAATCTACTTTCGATATCAAGGGTAGAGATGTAAGGGAAGTTATTAAGACTGTGTCTGGTTACGAAGAGTACATATTGGGTTACTATACTAAGAAAGGAGATGTTTTCAGCTATGAAGTAGTGATATACAATTCTCAAGGAGTCAAATTAAATGATTTTATTGTTACTTCAGCAGATTTGTTTGATATAGCTGACGGAATAATGCAAAGAATATTTTCATTTTACTCGGGCAAATTAGTTTCTTTTGCTACTCTTAATGTTAGCATAAACCTTGACAAAATGAGGACTTATACTATTGTTCTAAACGATCAATTTCTATCTTCAGTTTCTGGGTACACTAATTTTTCTCTCAAGATAGTTTCGAAAACACCATATTCTGTTATTGTTAGGGATGATGGTACCAAAGAAGTTATTTATAATAAGTCTTTCATATTGATGGATAATGAGAATGCTGAGGTTAAAGTAGAAAGACAACAAAAAATTGGTGATATAAAAACTCAAAAAACCTTAGTGCAGGATGAACAAGAAAAACTAGTTTTTAAGTCACAAGTTTTGTCGGTCATAAGAAAGTCTATTGAGGAGGGTAAAATATTTGATGATATTCAATTCAAGGTTCTAAAGCAGGATGCTCTACATTTAGATTATGAAACTAGATTAAAATTAAGGGAAATGTATTCTAGAAGCTTATTTGTTACTATAACTGCTTCAGTGCTAAATATAATACCAGGACTAGGAAGTATAATTTTTGGTGATGTTGGTGGATTTGCTGTTTGTATTTTGTCACCGTATATTTCATCAATTGTCACAGCTAGTTTAGAAGAAGGTAGTTTTTTGAGGGGTATATTTGGTATTACAACGCTAGTTGGGTATGGATACAATCTTGTTAGGCCGTTTATATATTCTAGTTGGTGGAATGAAAGAATTGACGATTTGCTTTCGGTTGGCAAAAATGTTTCGCTTGAGATCGAAACTCAAAAATTATCTCTGAGTATAAAGTTTTAAAACATTTGTTTAGCGTTTTGCTTTTAGAAACTCTGAAACTTTTGTATTTTGTAGGTTATAATATATGTTATGCTGCTTATGAGATTTGTAATTTCTTTGTTATTAGTGATGATTTCTACTTTTTCTTTTGGTTTTGTGTATAACATTTCGTATTTTACGAATGCTAACAACATAGTGGTAGAGTGGTTGGGACCTACAAATGTGTCTGGATCGTTGTATTATAATATTTACTCATCAACAAATAAACCTAAGGTGGTAGGTAAAAAAATAGTAAATTTTGAAGAGCTTAATCTTATTAAAGTTGTACAATTCTCGACAAACTTACAAAAGTTCTACTTTACTGATGAATTACAATCTAATACTTATTACACTGTAATACCTGTTTTTGATGGTAGGTACGTATATGACTATATTGATTTGAGTATAATTCCTTCGAAATTGGTAGTAAGTTTAAGTAATTATGAAACTAACTTAGTTTTTGTATCTCCGATTCAGACAAACGTTCTGTCAGTGACACAGACTAACTTTGTTGATTTTTCTGTCCAACAGGATGACTTTTCTGAAGAATTAGATTTTAAAAAGGTTTTAAGAGACTATTTTCTGAAGAAAGACTATAAGTTAACAATTTCAAGACTCAAGGAGATTAGGAAAAATACACAGAATGATATTGATAGGGATTATATAAATCTTTACCTAGCAAGATCGTATTACGCTATAAATAAGAAAAGAAAAGCTATATACATACTTTTGAACATAAAATCAGATGAAGTAAGACCTCTTGCTGAATTTTGGTTAGATAGGTTTTCAAGGTATCTAAGATGAGGGTAAAAGAGCTTTATCTTAAAAACTTTAGGATTTTCAAAGAAATAAGGTTGTCTTTTAGTGATAAGACGATATTACTTGGGCCTAACGCTTCGGGTAAGACTACTATAATAGAGGCAATTAACTATTGTTCTACTTTTTCTCCTCTCCGATCGTATGAAACTGATAGAAATATGGTTAGAGTAGGGGAGAGTAATTTTAATATCCTTTTATCGTTAGAAGAAAATTTAGTTGAGAAAACTATTTTTGTTGGTTATGAAATTAGGGATGGTGAACCTTTAAAGAAGATAAAAATAAACGATAAAAATTCATCTGTAATTAATGCTTCGGGTATTTTGAAATCGATACCTTTTTTAATAGAAGATTACGAGCTAGTTATTGGTAGTCCAAGTTATCGCAGAAGATATGTTGATAGTGTATTGATTAGTATTTCACCTTCGTATTACCACCATCTGATAAATTACCACAAGATTCTTAAACAGAAAAATTTAGTTTTGAAAAAACTCAAAGAGATGGAAGGGGATATTAACTATAGTAAACTATTGGAGCAGACTGTTGAACTTGTTAAGACTTATAATAAGATTCTATCAAAACACTTAATTGAAATAACTAAGTGTAGATATGAGTTTTGTAGTTACATAGATTCAAATTTATCAAAAAAGTTCGATTTTGATTTGAAAGTAAAGTATAAATCTAGCTTATTAAATTCTGATAACATTTTGTTTTCTACAGAAGAGAGTGTTATAGACTTAATGAATCGTGAGATAAATAAAGAGATCTTATACGGAAAGTCGTTAATTGGACCACATTTGGATGATTTCATATTTGTTACTGGTGGACAAATAGCTAAGGGTTTTTTGTCGCAAGGTCAAATTAGGACTTTGAGTATATTATTCAAGTTAATCTGTGCGGACTATGTAAGAGTTAAATCTAATGTAATGCCAGTTTTGCTAATAGATGATATTTTTGGTGAGCTTGATGAGATTAACAAAAATAAGGTTTTGGAAAAAATACTTTACCCTGGTTATCAAATTATTATGGCTAAGTTTGAAGTTCATCAACGTGATATATTTAAAGATTTTGACATTATTGAAATTAAGAATTTTGTTTAGAGAGGTGTCGCGATACGGAGTTTATCTATAGAGTTTTAGGTGCTGAAGCATTTAGCTAGTTTATGGATTTGAGCTGCTGATTTGTTGTCTTTCTATTATCATTCCAAAGCCTTGTGAGTTTTTGCTACCTAGTCCTGTTGAGAGTGCGAGACCTATCATCTTCTCTTCTCCCTTAAGTAGTAGCCTACCCTCCCAACCAACAACAGGAGTATTCTTGAAAAATGTAACTACTTTCTTCCATCTCTTAGATAGAGGTATTATCAAAACATCATCACTACTATATCCAAAGTTTGCCATAAACTTCCTATTAAGATTTGACTTCAAAAATTCAAAAAATCTTTCATCATCAGGTGAGAGATATCTATTCTTATTTTCTTCAGGTATATGGACTGTAATAGGAGATACAGTTTTGACCTTAACCTCGTTTGAAGGTTTTATAATGTTAAAATCAACTGACTCAACGGTTAACTGATTATTCCCAATCTTAACTTGCTTAATCTTCAACACTTCCGCAGAGAGAGTATCAATTATCAGATTGACCGATGTAGCGAAATAGAAATAAACAGGTGGTATAAACGAAATTACTCTATTTGAGACTTTATATTTTCCGAAGAGTTTTGAGAATGTGAATAACTTGAAGACACGTCCCTCTACTTCAAATCCCTTACTGTGCAGGAAAGACGAGAGTTCTGGTGTTAAGGTTTTGTAGATACAGGACTGAAGAATGTGGTTGTAATTCAAAGGTAACACTATAGGTCTATCAGAGTATAAAGTAACTTTAACCCTCCAAAACATTTCCTACCATTCCTCCTTGTTCATTTCGTAAGAACTCTGGTGAATACATAGCTGTCTCTTATAC
>JAOAHF010000018.1 GCA_026415355.1 Brevinematales bacterium | reverse complement strand
CCGCTGAAGATAACATTTACTCCATTGTAAGCTACGCTACTATTCCTCTGAGGAAAGTTATAAACTCCATCCCTACCATACAAAAATCCTGCTCCAGTTCCAGTTCCTTCAGGACCATACCACCCAGCAGGTTGCTGTCCAGCAGGATGATCAGTGCTAAACGGCTCAAAGTAAAAGAAAGACTCACCAAAAGAACTAAGTACTAAGAAAGACAAATAAAAAACCACTACAAGAAACCTAATCAGGCCCATATTCACCCCCGACTTGAATATATGTTCAATAATCGTACCAAAATAAAACTAAAATTACCCTCACTCAAAAGTCAAGTAAAAACCGCAAAAACTTAAACTTTATTAAAATAAATGAACTATAATAATTGAAAAAAAAATTTACACTACATGTGAAAAATTTTCACATTAAATTGGCAATTATTCAACTTCATTTCCCTCTGCTTCGCTAGCACCTACGTAATCTTTGTTATTTAAAGCATCTATATCATTAGTCGGCCAATCAAGGTAATCTAAATGCAAGTACTCTAATAAGTTTCCTACAAACTTATTGCTCTTCAATAAGTTGAAATATGAAGTATACTTATATATCCTCAAATATCCAACATCTTCAGCACCACCTATTCTACAATACACATATAGATACATTGGATGAATAATAAAGATTTATTAACATTAAAGAAACTGTTTCATAATATGACGAATTATAGAGAATCTTGCCACTAACAAAATCACCATTATTATCAAAACTAATAATACTACCAATTAGGAGTAATTATAACAAATATCTACCAAAGCAATGTTGTTAGAGGTCCGATAAAAATACAATCCAGCACCAAATATAAACACCTCCACCAGAGAAATAAGAAGCGTTACTTATAACTTTCAAACCCATTACATTGTTATTATGAAATCTATCAAGAAACATTCCACCACCTACTTCATAACTTTCATTGTCAATCACGATTACGTTGCTTATACGACTATCTACAACATATCTCATGTAAATACCAACCCCTCTTCTATGGGATGAACCACCATCATTTGCTAGCCCATTTTTAATTATTAAGATTATACAACCCTAATCCACTAACGTTAGTAGCAAAAACAACATGAAAAATACTTCTATTACCATCCAAAACACTATAACCAACAACTCTATTAAAATCAGTATCAAATCCACCTACTATAATTATTCCTTTACCATCTATCAAAACACCATTTGTACCATCAAAATTTAGACCATTTCCAGGGGTATAGGTAAATCAGTGTAAACAAGACACCCATAGAAGGGAAAAACCAAAAAAGCAATCAGTATATATCTTTCCATAGGTTCCTCAAACTTAGAGTTTTAAATCAACACCAACACTGAATTTTATATGACCTAAATAAAAAGAGTAGATCCCTGCATTATATCCAACGTTTATTCTAACTGATAGCTTCTCTCTAGGCAAAAAAACAAGTCCTAACACAGGCCTAAAGTTAACACCAAGAGAACCAATACCACTAAAATCATTAAACTTGCTTCCATACGATAAATAGAAGTCAAGACCTACAGAAAAAGCAACTTTTTCTAATTCCCTAAACTCCAACAAATATTCTCCACCAGCAATCAAACCAAAATCAATGTAATCGACATACACTCTCTCATTACTACCTCTAGCATACTGGAACCCCATTCCACCTTTAAAAAATATAGGCAGAAGCGCATCTGAAATATCGGATAAACCTAACTTAAAACTAACTTCAGCAACAACCCCAAAACCATCCTTATAGAACGGAACACCCGTATCTAAATAAAATCCCATTCCATATACAAAAACCAAAGGCAAAACAAAAACAAACAAAGTAGTTATAAAAAGCAACTTTACTACTCTCATGTTAAATACTCCTAAAATTCCAAATAACTAAAAGGGGCAAATAGGCCCCTAAAGCAATGCTTTAATGTAATACTATACTTCCACCTGGTGGTATATTATCTCCGTCCGACCCACTATCTCCCGGATTACTCGGAACACTACCACCAGAAGAGCCACCATCCTGAGGAACATCATTCTGAATTTGTCCCTGCAGCTCTGAAACACTACCAGAACCAGGCAAAGAACCATCAACCAACTGAGAACAAGCACTTACAATCATCATCAATCCTACCAGCACTAACACCACGTATTTCATAACCCACCTCTCTGCAAAAAATACTTCAAATTTCGTACCAAAAATAAAAGTCTCAAAATTATAAGGAATTTTGGAATTTTCAAACTATAACACAAATTCAAGAAAATCCCCAATGTAAAAAAACTTTACACCAATATTTACACAGTAGTATCACCCACAAGCACTAAAAATAATTGCTGAAGCAACAATCAGTACTGCTCATTGTATAAATACGATCTTTTGTTGTTTTTCAACAATTTACTGGATCAAGGTTTTTAATTTTATTTAACTAAAATTGCTGTAGTATAATATTTCTCAGGAGGAAATAATGAAAAAAGTATTTTTGGTATTTTCTCTTATCATACTAGGTGTATATGGATATCCCGAAATTGTTGTTATATCTTCCTTCAAAGGATACTCTCATATATTTGACACAAATACCCTTTTCTTTTCAGACATAACCCTTGATTTATACGGTGGTAACAAGTATGGAGGCGGAATTGTAATAACACCTTACACCTATGGAAACATATCCAACTCTATACCAATTGTAGTTGAAAAAGTAGAATTTTTTGTAAATGTTCTTAATCTCTTTAAAGTTTACTACTGGTATGGAAATAAAGAATACCTCGGCTATGTATCTTCATTTCAAACAAGGTTTTACCAATTAGATAGTAATTTCGATTTAAGAGGTTGGTATATAATTAGTGGAACTGGTATAAACTTTGATTTTTCACTCCTATCAGAAGCTATAACGATAAACACATACTTTTATAAAGATCCTTATGAACTTGGAATAGGTAATATTGGGTTGAAATTAGTGGGTAGGTATAGAGATATACAACTATCTATTTTCTCAGGGATTTCTCAAGAATTTTTCAAGATAGGCACAGAACTAAAAACGTTTTTAAGACCCCTTAATGCAGCAATAGTTGTTGGTGTTGACAGAATCAATCTAACTAATTTTCTAATAAGCTTAAATAACTTCTACACACTCGTTGAAGAGAAATTCAACTTCTATTCAGTAGATAACTCTTGGGGGTTTGAACAGATAATGACACTCTTAATTAAACCTTATTTATACAAAGGTACACCAAGACCTTCAACCATATCTGACATTGATATAAGGTTATTAATAGGATTATCCTTTTTAAGGAATATATTAATAGGATCAGAAGGAATAATAAGCATATATGGATCCTACTTACCTATAACTCAGTTAGGTATAACCTCTGAAGTTGGTGGATTCGTAGGCTTTGAAGAAAACAATATACTTATAAAAATCCAACCTATGTTTACAGTACTTAACTCCACAACAAACCAAATACAATCTTTTAGGCTATCTGTACAAGGAGAGCTTAGATTCTAAGAATATGGAAAAAATAAAATTACCACCAGAGTTTAAAAACTCATACCATCTTAAAGAGGAAGACCTCGAAAGATTGAATAAACACATAGATAGATTTGAAGAAGAAAAAAAGAAGAAAAGGATACTAAGAAGATGGATATTTAGCGGAGTAATACTCATCCTTGTGTTCATGTTTCTTTTCGGATTAGCAGATCTTGAGTACATAAAAGGATTATTTACGCCTAAAACTTTTCTTATAAAGGACAGTATTGAAACGGATGAATTCAAAGTCAATATCAGAATATCAATGCCTATTACGAACAATGTTAATATAATAATCGAACCTATAAAGATAAAACCTACTCTGATAAAAATTTCAAACAAAAACGAAAACAAAAAAATATACATAAACCAAGATATACAAACCTTAAATATTAAGTATGACAGAAAGATATTCTTCATCCACGAAAATAAAATTCTTAAAATAGTTAATATTGAAAGTTTGAAACCTATGGAATAAAATAAATTTGCGAGGTAAAATTATGCCTATAAACGGTATACTAAAAGTCAGTTATCTAGGACATGCTTGTTTCTTGCTAGAAAGCGAAAGAGGGGTTAAGATACTTACTGACCCTTTTGACAAATCATTAGGGTATAACACAAATCCTGTAGAATGCAACATAATTACTATATCACACGAGCACTTTGATCACTCTAATGTAAGAATGGGGCTAGGAATGCCAAGAGTATTCAAGGGAGTTAACAATGGAAGTTGGGTAGGAATAGATACAAACTATATGGGTATAAGGATATTTAACGTATCAGTTTATCACGACGAAGAAATGGGTAAAAGAAGAGGCAAAAATTCTATATTTGTTTTTGAGTTCCACGATTCATCCATCCCACTGAGAGTATGTCATTTAGGTGATTTAGGACATGATCTTAAACCAGAAGATGTTACAAGAATAGGAAAAGTTGATTTATTATTCATACCAGTTGGTGGGTACTTCACAATAGACGCAACAACAGCAAGCAAGATAGTATCAAAAATATCTCCTAAAATAATCATACCTATGCATTACAAAACAAAAACCACTATATCCTGGGAAATCGATACCTACGAAAAGTTTGTACAAAACTACAAAGATATAATCCATATCAAAGACTGGAACTACATTATTCAATCATCAGACCTTCAGCATGATAAAGTAGTCTTGTTAATGGACCATAGAAAATAACCAACTAATTTCAACAATACTCATCATTATTAAATAAGTTTTATAATACCCAGTGATATATCATCATCATAGTTAGGGTTTTCAACTTTGTATTCCTTGAGTTTCTCTATAACAACATTAACAAGGCTAGTAGCAGATAAAGTGAAGTTTTCAGATATCAACTTCATGAGTCTTTCTTCACCAAACATTTCTTCTTTTTCATTAACAGATTCAGTTATTCCATCAGAATAAACAACTATAAAATCATTAGTATTCAACTTTATCTCACTTTCTTCATATCTAGCATGGGCATATAAACCTATAGGTAAACCAGGCGTGTATAACTTAATGATTTCACCATTTCGTAATATTACTTGCTGACTATGACCTGCATTTGAAAATCTTAACGTACCATTAACAGTATTCAAAATACCTAGAAAGACTGTCGAAAACATGCTAGTTTCAGAGGATTGAGATAATATTGAGTTTGAAGCTTCTAGTATTCTTCTAGGACTTTTAAACTCAAAAGATAGTGCCTTCAGTGTTGATTTAATAGCCGCCATAAAAATAGATGAATGTAATCCTTTACCAGAAACGTCACCTAAGAAGAAACACACCTCATCATCAGATATACTAAATACATCATAAAAATCACCACCAACTATCTTATAAGGTTCAACATAGAAGCATATATCCAATTTGGGATGAATATTGAAAACTGATGGCAACATACTCATTTGTATTTTACGCATTACTTCTATCTCTTTGTCAAAAGCTTTTTTCTCCATCTCTCTCTGGTATGTTGTAATACTCTCATAAACATACCCTATCTGATTCGCTATAACCTGTATCAACTCTATATCTTCTTTCTCAAGCTTCCTTATATCCTCAAGTTCTGTTATATTTAAAACACCAACAACACTATTATGAGTTTTTATAGGAAATACTAAAAAAGAGTTTGTCTTGTACCAAAGTTTCTTATTAAGTTTAAACATAGGATCTTTATCAATATCAGGTACTATAATATGTCTTCCTTCTCTAAAAGCAATAATTGAAGGTTCACCAACCTCATCAAATCCCACAGAAATACTAGAAGGATCTTCATCAAAACCTATCGACGATACTATCTTAAGCACATTATCTTTACCATCATACAACATTATTGATACTCTCGAAGCATCCGAAATTTCACTAACAATATTTACTATTTTGTCAAAAACCTCCTTTATATTTTGTATCGAAGATATAGTAGTATTACTTATTTCATAAAGGTACTCTAATTCTCTTGCTCTTTCCTGAATTTTCTTGATCATCATAGCGTTATTAATTGCTATTACAACCTGCTCTGCAAAAATACTTAGTAATTCAAGATCATATTCTGTAAAATCACTACCATCAAACTTATTAACAACCTCTATCACACCTATAGATTGCCCATCCTTTATAAGTGGAACACCTATGAGTTTTTGAGTTTTAAGACCAGTTATCTTATCTATCTGACTAAAAAAACGAGAATCACTCGCAACATCATTTGATATTACAGGAGACTTTGTTGAGAATATATACCCTGCTATACCTTTATTTACAGGAATTTTAATTCCTTCGAGTTTACCTTTACCTTCTCCATGGACAACTTCAAATTCTAAATACTTTCTGTCGCTATCAATCAACAAAATAGAACCACCTGTAGCGTTAAAAAGTTCTCTAGCTGACAAAAGTATATTTTCAAGAATATCTCTCAAGTCGGAATAGGAGTTTATCTTCTTGTTAATATCAAGTATCTTCGAAAGATTACTACTCGTTTTGGGGTCTTTCTTGCTCATATCTTTTCAACTCCTCTTTGAGAGCCTTCTCAAGCGAAGAAAATAACTCTTTATTCCTTTCCCCAGTCTGTATAAGATGATTGTGAGTCTCTATAAGTAACTTCAATTCAACAATGTCCTTTTGTATATTAGCTTGAATATCTTTGTATTTACCTATCACATGAACATCTATGTTTGTTATCTTAAGAACATCAATAAGATCCATAGAAGAAAGTATCTCTATTATCTTGGGTGGAGGATTAAGTATAAAAAGATTTCCCTTACCTGTATTAGAAAGTTTCTTATCAAAAACGACCATCAAACCTATAAAAGTACTATCAAGATGGGTAGCTTTAGAAAGATCAAAATATATGTTTAATCTTTCATACTCATGAATCAATTTGTCTAAATCTTCTTTTAAATCTCTACAATACTCCACTACCCCCCTACCTACAACCTTAACCAGGATACCATCAGAAGTAAAATGTATAGATATACTCGAACTACTCATATCTTTTACCTATTCATTTATATTATTTAACAACTTACTTTCAAATTCAAAAATTTGAAAGCTAAAAAAAATAAAATCCAAAACTAACAAAATATTAATCAAACTATATAAAACATACCACTTAAGCACATTTTTACAATTACAAGCAAATAAAAAACATACCTTTCTAATGCCTAAAATGTCTAATGTTTGTAAAAACCATAGCAATACTATGCTTGTTTGCCTCGTCGATCGACTCAATATCCCTTACAGAACCACCAGGTTGAACAATTGCAGAAATTCCTTCATTAGCAAGTATTTCAATACTATCCTTAAAAGGAAAGAATGCATCAGAAGCACACACTGCTCCCTTGAGAGAAAAGCCTCTCTCTTTAGCTCTCTGAATTGAAATTTTAACAGCATCTACTCTAGAAGTTTGTCCCCCAGATATACCTATTGTCATACCATCTTTCACTAAAACAATAGCATTAGACTTTACAAACTTAACAACCTTCCAAGCAAACGCCAAATCCTTATATTCTTTCTCAGTAGGTTTCCTGTTAGTTACAACTTTACTATGAAGTACATCTTCATCTGAACTATCTCTTTCTTGAATCAGTAGCCCACCTCCTACACTCCTAAAATCTAAATTTCTATCCTCAGATGCTAAACTACCAACTCTTATTATTCTCAAATTCTTCTTAGTTTTCAAAACATCTAAAGCATCTTGATCGTATTCCGGAGAAACTATAACTTCATAAAATGTGTTTATAAATTCCTTAGCAGTTTCAAAATCGACTCTACCCGAAAATCCAACAATACCACCAAAAGCAGAAACAGGATCACATTCGAAAGCTTTCTTATAAGCATCAAGAATGGTATCACTAATAGCTGCACCAGATGGTGTATTGTGCTTTATGATACAACAAAAATTATCATTTTTAAATGACTTTATCATCTCAAGAGCAGTATCAGCATCTAAAATGTTATTGTAAGATAACTCTTTACCCCATAAAACATCACTGGTTAGCACAGAAGGCTCTTTACGTTGTGGTAAAGAAATATAAGCTGAAGCTTTCTGGTGAGGGTTTTCACCATATCTCAAGGAATATGCTTTCTTTAACGGAATGGCAGTCTCTTCAGGGAAATCGTTTGAAACAAGACTATTAAAGAAACTCGCTATAACCCCATCATATCTAGCAACATGATTAAAAGCTTTGCTAGCCATAAACATCCTAAAATCAATCGTATTTTGGTTACTACTCAGCTTTTCTAGAACAATACCGTAATCACTTTTATCCACTACAACCAGAACTCTTTCAAAATTTTTCGCTCCAGCACGAAGTAATGTAGGCCCACCTATATCTATATTCTCAATAATATCCTCAAGATCAGAAGTATTCTTCAAAGTTTCCTCAAACGGGTATAAATTTACAACAACTAAATCTATCACTGGAATATTGTTAATTTTCACATGCTCTAAATGTTTATCAATATTCCTATGTAAAATACCACCATGAATCAAAGGATGAAGAGTTTTAACCCTACCATCAAGTATCTCAGGAAACCCTGTTATTGACGAAACTTCAACAACATCAACACCATTGTCTTTCAAAAGAGTATAAGTTTTTGAAGTCGATATAACACCGTACCCTAAACTATTAAGTCCTCTTGAAAACTCCACAATACCTTCCTTATCATAAACACTCACAATAGCAAATTTCCTGTAATTCATAGATATGATTATATTGTATCTCACAAACTGATTTCACTTTCTAAACCTAGAAATACAATCACTACCTAAAATAAACATCCTTTGTGATTACAAAAGATCAATCAAAACTTAATAAAACTTCTTTAGTATTCACTTGAAAATTTAATTCTAGGATCAACAATAGCATAGAGTATATCAGCAATTAACAAACTTATAAGTGTAAGAAACGCTGAAATAGCGCTTAATCCCATTACTATCGGATAATCTCTTGAAAAAACTGCACTGTAGAAAAGTTGACCTATTCCTGGTAAAGAGAATATCTTTTCTATTATTATACTACCTGCAATCAGAGAAGGTAAAACAGTACTAAATATTGTAATAACAGGTATAAGGCTATTTCTTAGTATGTAATGTACTCTTATTCTATTTTCTGCAATACCTAATACTTTAGCAAACTTTACATACTCTTGGTTTGATGTTTCTATAGTCGATGTTCTAACTATCTTAGCAACAAACGCTATACCAGCATATGATAAAACTATAACAGGCAAGGCAATATGAGAAGCAATATCAAAAATCTTTTCAAAAAAACTCATATCATCAAAATTTATTGAAACAAAACCACCTATTGGTAATATACCTAACCATACACCAAAAACAAGAAGTAACATTAGCGCAACCCAAGGTTCAAAGAGTGAATACAAACCAAATAATATCACACTCGAAATTTTGTCAAATAACATTCCTCTGTAAATACCAGCAAAAATACCTACACTAACTCCAAAGATAAGTATTATAATGTTCGACAATATATTTATAGTAAGTGTCACAGGTAATCTCTCAAGGATAAGATCTGAAACCTTCCTACCGTATTGAAACGAATCACCAAAATCAAATGTTATAAAATTTCTAAACCACACTAGATATCGCTCAAACAAAGATTTGTCAAGACCGTAATACTTTTTGAAGCTTTCGTACGCTTCAGGTGAAAGTTTATTACTCAGCTCACCTACCATACCTCTTATAGGATCACCAGGCGCTAGATGGACAACAAGAAAAATAACAATTGTTATACCAATAAAAGTAGGTATCACCAAAATTAACCTTTTTAATATATACCAAATCATAAAATCATCTTCTACGATTTCTGCTCATAAACTTATTTATGTATGTATTCAGAACAAAAGCAATTCCAACTCCTAAAATTACCATAGCAAGTATAAAAACTGAGTAAGCAATAGGCCAAGAAATACCTAACCGTTCTGTCATCATAGTGTATTCAGACATACCTCCAATACCTGCTATGAGATTAAGAGGTAACATAACTACATTTATTATTGTTAGATTCTTTATAAGGATATTCATATTATTATTTACAATACTTGCTCTAGCATCCATCATATCAGATAAAACCATAGACAATATCCTTGCCTGCTTGTAACACTGTTTATTATCAATTATAAGATCCTTAAGTTTTTCGAAAAGATGCTTTTGAAGACTAAGCTTATCTCTATATTCTTTCATCTTAACTAAAACACCATGATTTGAATTTAAAGCGTTAAGATAATAGACAAGACTCTCACTTAAATTAAACATATGAATTAGATAAGTATTATCAAGAGATTTCGTAAGTTTCTCCTCTATTTCTGTAAAAACAATTTTTATGCCTCTCAAATGTCCATAAAAATGATTTACCGTTGCTTGAAGAAACGCCAAAAGTATTTCATACACACTAGAAACATTTCTAAAATACCTTGTCTCAAATATACCTATCTCATCAGGTAAAATAAATATTATTCTCTCACTATTTAGAAAAACACCAACAGAAGAAACATTAAAAACTAACTGTCCACCATAAGAATAATTCTTAGGCACTTTCCAAACTATAAACATACTTCCATCATCATAAAGTTCTAGACGGGAAATCTCTTCAGTATCAAAAGAAGAATTTATATCATGCTCACTTATTCCAAAGCTCTTAAGCATATCTATCTCATCATCACTAGGTTCAATAAAAACAACAACAGGAGCTTGATCATCATCTGTAATCTTAGCGATCTTGCCGTCTATACTATAATACCTAACCATCTTACACTCCACAGATTTTAAGAATTTTAAAACATTACTAAACAGCATAACAATTTTTCTGTGAGTAACTTGAAGAAATCTACATAATTCTTATGAATATTCCCTAATCTATTATTGGAAAAATCCAATTTAAAGAATTTTTGAGAAAACAGTATATTAACTATTAACCTAGGATGGATATCAAGAAAAAGAGTCTACAGAAATATTCTCGAAACAACAGATGAAAAAGGTAATAATTCTACAGAATAGCATTTATATCTTTTGGTATAGAAAAGTTGGAGAATATGAAAAATCTCGTAAGCATACACAGTTTGAACTAGATTTCAAAGCGAAATAAGAAACTGACAAAAAGTTTGCAAATTATATACTTGACAATTACTACAATATCACGAAAAACTAATAACTAGAAGTTACTAATTAAAACTATTTAAGATTCATTAAATGGATGTAGTAGCAATAGTGGGACCAACTGGATCAGGCAAAACTTTCATAGCACATAATCTTGCAAGAAAACTAAAAAATGTTGGAATAGAAACAGAAATAATATCTTGTGATTCAGTACAAGTATATAAACACTTTGATATAGGAACGGATAAAGTTTCAAAAGAACTACAAAACGAGTTTAAGTACCATCTTATAGATATTCTTGAACCAAATGAGGGAAGATTTAGCGCAGGAGAGTTTCGAAAAATGTTTGATAATATAGTATCAAACTTAATTAAAGCAAACAAACTTGCTATACTTGTAGGTGGAACTGGACTTTATTACAAGGCTATAAAAATAGGTATTTTTGAAGGTCCTACAGCAAATAATGAAATAAGAGATAAACTATACAAAACTTCACAAAAGCTAGGTATTTCATACTTATATGATATGCTAGCAAAGATTGATCCTGAATACGCACATAAAATCGGCAAAAATGACCTAAAACGTATAGTTAGAGCATTAGAAGTTTATGAAATAACGGGTAAAAAGTTTTCAGAACTACATAAGACCTCAACAAATCCATCACCATTCAAAATTCTATCATTCTTTATTATACCAGAAAGAAACAAATTATATAATACAATAGAAAAAAGAGTTGATACTATGATAAATAAAGGTTTGATAGACGAGGTAAAATTCATAACAAACCAATATGGGTTCGATATCTACCCCCTTACATCAATCGGTTACAAAGAAGTTGTAATGTACCTAAAAGGTGAAATAAACCTTGAGAAAACAATAGATTTAATAAAGAAAAATACCAAAAACTTTGCAAGAAGACAAATAATACTTTTCAGGAAATTAGAATTCGAAAAAAGCATATCCCCTGATAAAACACTCGATGACACAACTAACGAGATATATGAAGACATACTAAGAAATATTAAATAAAAATACAGATTAAACAGGTATTTCCCAAAGTCTTTCAAGAGAATAGTATTTCCTTACTTCCGGTGTCATTATATGTATAATTGTATGGTATAAATCAATGACAACCCAACCACTCTCAAAACTCAGGTCTCTTGCCAAAACAGGTACATTCTCTTTCTCTATAAACCTATTAATCTCTTCAACAATCGATTGAATATGATACTTATTACTGGCATTGGCAAGTATAATATAATCAAATTCCGAAGTTAGTTTCGAAGTGTCTATAACTGTAATCTCTTCAGCCTTTTTGGAAGAAATAACTTTACATATCTTGTTAATAAACTTCTTCGAAACAAGCCTCCTCTTTTTCATTACACATTAATTTTACTAAATCAAAACCCTAATATCAAGTTACAGTTATCTTAAGCAAGATCTCAGTAATCCCTATGAAGTTAAACTCATGAATCTTACTTCATCACTATCTTTATTCTCAAAGATACACTTACATACTATTAACAACTTCTTTACGCTCTACCAAACTTAAGCTCATCTTATTAAGATGAATTATACACTACACCTTAATTATAATCATATTCATGAGGAAGCTTTTAGTAATTTTATCAATAACATTATCTGTACTCTCCGCAATGGCACAAAATAGAGAACGATTTTACGCTGGAGAAGAACTTTTCTATTCCAGCGAATATGTAAAAGCAATTGGAATCTATAGAACACTTCAAACAAATACACTACAAAGCTATGAGATAAACACACTAAATTATAAATTATCTTTCTTTACAAATCTAAATGGCGCATTGAAAGTATTATCGAATTCAAACCTACCTGAAGCCAAAGAACTAATGAGTTTTATACTAGCATACTTAGGATTTGAAACAACAAATGTAATAGATATAATAAACACAAAAGAAGAAACTCAAGTTTACAAAACATTAAACACAATCACATCTCAAACAGGTAGAATCAATACAGATCTTTCTGTAAAACTATACTTTTCTCTATCAAATTACAAAGATAGAATAAGCTTCAAATTAAATAGCGACTTCTACACTCTTAAATCAAAATTCATAGATGGAATAATATACAAAAACATAGGTAAAGAAGATTTGGCAAACCAAACTTTCGAAGATATAGTATCAAATTATCCAAACAGTTTCTGGGCCAGAGTAATAAATTCAGAGAAACCAAAACAGCAACTACAGTCCTCTACCCAATCTAGTGAAACCACTCAATTAGAAGTAGGGTATTACTTTGTAATAGACAAATATGATAATGTTATGAAGAAATCACTTGAACTTAGAAAATTCAAAGTAATAGAAAAAAATAATAGGATTTACATAGGTCCTTATAAATCATTAAACGAAATCCAAAAAGAAGCAGAAAAAGTTTCAAGAGATTATAGAGTTGAAGTAAAGATTATTCAAGTTAGAAGTGAGTAGAGAAAAAAAAAAATGAGTAAGAGAATCTGGATCTTATTTTCAGTATTCCTGGTAGCAGTAGCAATAGTAGCAGTAAGACTAATAACACTCATGATACCAACAACTTTAACAGACAAAACAAGATCTAAAACAACAGGAAACAGAGGAATACTTTTCGATAGAAACAAAAATATACTAGCAGTAAGTTATAAGGGATTTTCTGCCTGGGTTAATCCAAAAGAGCTATCAAGCTATGAAAAAAAATATCTCTCAGAATTAGTCACAAAATATTTTAACATAAATAAAGACATAATAACTGAGAGACTCAATAAAAATTCTAATTTCTCATGGATTGTTAGAAGACTATCCGAAGATAAAATTAAAAAACTTATCGCTTTAACCAACGAATTCCAAGAAAAGTTCAATAAAAATAGTATAAAGATAGTAGAAGAATACACTAGAAGTTATCCTCTACTTGAGAAGGCCAGCACAGTAGTAGGTACTGTTAATGTTGATAATGAAGGTATATCAGGAATTGAGTATAGCTTCAACGATATACTACTTGAGAATAATAACAAATCCGGAAACATTACTCTTACTATAGACAAGTATATACAAGAAATTGCATACATAGAACTTTCTAAAAGCGTAAAAGAGCTTGAAGCAGATTTAGGAATGGCTATTTTTTCGAAGAAAGACGGAGAGATAATTGCTATTGTTGATTATCCTTCATTTGATCCAAACAATATAACGAAAATACCATTTACCTCAAGAGGAGTAAGTTATATTGTAGAACCAGGATCAGTAATGAAGTTAGCAAGCATGGCTTTGATACTTGAAAAGTTTCCAGAGATCGAAAAACAAAAATACATATGTAACGGTATTGTAAAGGTATACAATCACACCATAAGAGAACAAGCACACGGTATAGTTCAAACTTCCAGCATAATAGCACACTCATGTAATGTAGGTATGCTACAACTAGCAGACAAACTTAATGAAAATGAATTATATTTTTTTCTAAGAAGTTTAGGATTTGGTGAAAAAACAATGTTAGGACTTCCAGGAGAAGAAACAGGAATACTAAGACCATTCAATGAATGGAGTAGATTATCCAAATACATGTTATCTATAGGACAAGAAATCGGTGTATCAGCAATACAATTACTCAAACTAGGATTGATAATAGCAAACGATGGAATAAACATAAATCCTAGACTAATTAAAGAAGTAGTATTACCAGACGGAAGTACCAAAGACATAGTAACCTCTCAGGGAGTTAGAATTATGTCTTCTTATGTTGCCAATAAGATTAGAAAGTATTCAAGAGATAGCGTTGAATATGGAACAAGCAAATTGGCAGAAATTAAAGGCCTATATGTAGGTGGGAAAACAGGAACAGGACAAATATACAACCCTAAAGGTGGATACTACAAAGACCAATACAACGCAGTTTTCTTAGGTTTTGCACCATACAACGATCCTAAAATAATAGGGGTTGTAATTTTGGTAAACCCAAAAAAATTAAAACAAGGTGGAACGTCATCCGCTCCAACCTTTCGAAGAATAGTCGAAAAAATAATCGCCTACAATCCCTTGATTATTCAAACTCAATAACTTTCAACATATTAGTACTACCTGAAACTCCCACAGGAACACCTGATGTAACTACTATACTATCACCTTTTGAGACATAATCTTTAACTAAGTTTTTAGCAATTTCAAGCATCTCATCAGTTGACTTTGCATTCTTTACAAGTCCAGGTAGTACTCCCCAAACATGTTTTAGTTTTCTTAAAGTCTGCTCCTCTGGACTTAGAGATATAACTATACAGGAAGGTCTAAATTTAGATATTTGCTTAGAAGATGCCCCAGTCTGAGTAAAATTAACTATATATTTTGTATTAAGTTTCCTAGAAATTTGGCTCGCTGCAAAGGCAATTGATTCAGTAAGATCTTCCGTTTGAGGATAATCATAATACTTATAAAGTCTCTTATATATATCGCTACTTTCAACTGTTGTTATAATATTCTTCAATGTTTTGACAACTTCAACTGGATAATCTCCTGCTGCAGTCTCTCCTGTTACCATAAGCCCATCAACTCCATCGAGGATTGCATTTGTAATATCCGCCACCTCCGCTCTGGTAGGCTTTATATTTTTAGTCATAGATTCAAGCATCTGTGTAGCAACTATAACAGGTTTACCAGCAAGTCTTGTTTTCTCAACAACAAGTTTCTGAACTAGAGTAACCTCGTTCAACCCAAACTCAACTCCCAAATCTCCTCTAGCAACTATTATTGCATCAGAAACATCTATTATATCATCAATATTCTGTATTGCTTCAACCATTTCTATCTTAGCTACAACGGGAACTGTTTTTTTGTGCTTCAAAATTATGTCTTTAACCTGCTTAACATCCTTAGCAGATCTAACAAAAGACTGTGCTATAAGATCAACATCTTGTTCTAAACAAAAGTTTATGTCATTTACATCTTTCTCGGTTATGGAAGATATACTAAGACTAGTATATGGTAAGTTGACACCCTTCCTTTCCTTTATAACACCTCCGTGAACTACCTTACAGACAAAATAACCATCAAAAACATCAGAAACTATCAACTCTATCATTCCATCATCAATCAAAACCTTGTCTCCCTTCTTAACTTCTTTTACTATAAAATCATAATCAACCCATATTCCCTTAGGCAAAGTACCTTGAAACTTATCAAAACCTTGCTTGTTTGTCAAAAGAATCTCTTCTCCATCACTAACCTCAACTTGCAACCCACTACCAACTCTTATCTTAGGTCCTTGAATATCTCCCATAAGCGCAGATATAGTATTAAACCTTTTCTCAGCATCCCTAACAAGGGAAACACTTAACTTATGATCATCGTAGTTACCATGGGAAAAGTTCATTCTAAAAACATCAACCCCAATTTGTGTCATCTGATCTACTACTTCCTTCTTTCTTGAAGAAGGACCTAGACTCGCAATTATTTTTGTTTTATTTATGTTTTTCTCACCTAATCTAGGAACCATAACCCCCCCTATTTAACATTGTCTTCTACTTTTTCTATATTCAATTTATCTCTTACACTCTGAATATACTTAGCAACTTCTTGCTGTAACTTCTGATTTCTTATTTGTGCTTTTAGGAACTCTTCAGCTCTCTCAGCAGGTATATTATTCTGCCTAAAATACTCTCTATTTTTGTTGTAAAGATCCTCAACCTCTTTTTCAGAAACCTGTATCTTACTAATATCTATTTTCTTAAGAAGAAAACCATCAACAACTGCTTTCCTCAAAGATACCCTTGAGACAATCGACCAATCTGAAGATGATAAGTACCCTTGATTGTATGCATCTATAACAATTACAAGTTCATTTATAACATTGTCAAGATAATTCTTTTTCGTCGTCAAATCATTCATATATAAACTTTTTTTTGCAGGATCTCCACCAGAAAGTGTATCAACTAAAAACATATATTCCCTATCAAAATCAGATGTAGACAGGTAATAATCACCTATCTTTATAACATAAGACTGTGGTTTAGATTCAGTAAGCCCAAACATACTTATAAGAGAAGAAGGCATCTTGGGTTTGGCAATTAAAAAATTTGTAACTACCAACGTTATAATCACTCCCAACACCAATGAAGACAACGCAACAACACCATACACAATAAAATCTCTGAGTTTCATAATAAAACACCTCCATTTAGGTAACTTTATAAGTATGATAATAGAAAAAGTAAACTAAAATCAAAATCCCAAACTTCGCAAAATAGTCTATACACCTTATAAAGGTACATCATAAATAATTAATTTTATATACACATACACATATTATAAAATACTCTTACAACTTCAGAGGTATACATGAGGGTCAGGATAAGTTTTGCGTTGAAGAGTGCTTTTGCGATATCTTTGATAGTTTTTATAGTAGTTTTTGGGATAATAAATTTTATCATGAATTCGTTCTATTCGATGGTTCAAAACTACACAGAAAATATGCTAAAGGTAATTAACAAAGGGTTTAAGGAAGATTATTACATTTATAAGATTGAATCTATAAAAAGATATGGATTAGAGATCACAGAAAACAACTTGGATGAATATAAATCCTTTAGTAATGTCATTGAACCAACTCTTATAGGTTTTGCAGATACTCACAAAGTATATGAAGATAACAAAACTAGTCATAGAAAAGCAGAGTTTGTTGCATCTGCGTTTTACTGGGATGGGAAGAGATTATATTCACAGGATCATTCCTATCAAAATGAGGATTTTATACAGTTCCTTAAAAACTCTTCACTGAAACTCAATGAAAGTTACTTCTATATTGACAAGTATCATTCAGATGTTATATTTATTTACAAGTTGAGACAAGGTATTATTGGATGTTGTTTACATCCCGAAACCTACAACAAGGTGTGGTTGAAAAGTGTATTTCGTGGTATACCAATCGACTTTTATGTTTCAGTTTCTACAACCAATAAAGATAGCAATATTAGATTTTTTAAAGTTGTAGATGAATTAGATGGATCTTCTTCCAAAATTGATGATATCTATAATTCACTAATTAAGGGTGTAAAAAATCAAGACTTTGATATAGTTGGTCAGATTAGAGATGATAAAATTAATTTTTTGATAGTTCATAACTATGGTGATTTCGTTTTAAATGGTATAATGGAACTTCCGTTGAGGGGGATATTTCCTTTGACAGTTTTGGAGATATCGATTTTTGTATCGATACCGATAGTTTTACTGATATTTGGGGTGACTTTATTTTTCAACAACAGGGTTTTTAGGAGGATAAGGGAAGTTAGTGGAGTGATGGAGGAGTTAAGTAGGAGTGGAGGTGATTTATCGTTGAGGATACAATCATCATCGGAGATAGGGGAAGTTAGGGAAGTAGTTGAGAATTTTAATTCGTTTCTTGACACTATTGAGGATGTTGTTAAGAAGACGAAGAGGACATTTAGGGATATAGAGGAGAATATATCGATACTGAAGGAGGTTGAAGAGGAAGTTGGTAAGGTGTCTGGTGTGGTTGAGAGGCAAGATGAAGTTAGGCAGATGATAGAGGAACTTAGCGCGATGTCTAGGGAGATAGGTACTACTGC
>JAOAHF010000017.1 GCA_026415355.1 Brevinematales bacterium | reverse complement strand
ACATACAACGGTCACTTGAGAGAAATTGAACCTTATGGATCTCCTTACAATTTTAGAGCTAAAGATGGTAATGTAAATGTTGCTAAATTTGTTGATATGGTAATTAGTACTCCTTCTAGACAGTCTAACATCATATACAACAAAATAATAGATGCATCTGACATGATTGTTATAACTTTACCATAGATTTTATGGTTTTTTTAAATTGAGGTATATTATTTATGGTAGACAGTTGAAAGATAAAAATTTTTGTTTTATAATTGCAATTATGGAGGTATGTATGAAGTACGCTAAGATATTTTTATCGCTGCTTTTAGTTGCAGCTGTGGCTCTGAGTATGAGCCTAGTGTCTTGTGCTCCGGCTCCTCAGGATAATAATATTGATGGAGGAGGTGGTGATACAGGAGGTCCAGCAGGTATAACAATTATTTTTGATTTTGGAGGTACTTTCTTGCCTGAAAATTATGAGGTAGTTCCATTTATAGTTGGTAGCTTGGATCAGATAAATCCTAATAAGTTTTACGCTTGGGATGGTGTAGTTAATAATGGTATAAAACAGGATGGTACAGGATCACATGTATTGTCAAAAATAGATGCTGCAAAATGGAAATTATTTATACCTGATTCGGATATTTTATTAGATCCAGATACTCCTACAGCTGTTCAGTTTAAAGCTGCTAATTATAATCCATCTGATTGGGATAGTGTTGTGGATAATTTTTGGGGTACTATTGGGAATCAGCTAACTGGTATGAATAATGAAAAGATAGTTATTAGCAACAAACAGGTAATTGAGGCTTACAAGCCAGGTGATGACTCTCCTGTTAAACCAGGACAAAGCGACAAAGGTATAACAATATCACCTGATGGTAAAACGGTAACAATAGATGTCGGTGCACATGGTGGTTGGAGTATTCATTTACCTTATACTGTTACTAATGTTGAACTTGTTCTCATAACTTCTAATGTTTCAACTAATTATAGTGGTAGTTTTGTTGTTGAGTACGGGTACTCTGGTAGTTTCAATGGATGGGGTGGTCCTTTGGTAGCTAGTATTCTATCAACAAATGCAAACGGAAGAGTTAATATAATTGCTACTGCTAATTATACTGGTTCTGCTAAAGTTGAGTATAAAGTAAGAGGTAGGGTAGGTGCTGATTGGCAATGGGCTACAGGGGAGAATATGCTTATTTTAATCCCTAAAAATGTAACAAAATACACAAATTACTCTTCAAGAGATGTTGATTTCTAGATTAAGTGATGGTATAGTTACTAGGGAGCCGAGAGGCTCCCTTTTTTGTTTATCTTCTCTTTTGTCAGTTTATTACATGAAGTCTTCATACTTCTCAGTTTGTTTTGTGGGTTTATATACGTCGATTTAGCGAGTGTTTAACTTTATTTTCGATAAGCAATTTTAGATTTCTAGTAAAGGGTTTAATTGTAATTTGGTAAACCTTATGAATAAAATACTAATAACTTTTTGGAGGCAGTTAATGGGAGTGAAGATTGCTGGTGTTGGAATGTATGTTCCACCTAAAGTGTTGACAAACTTTGATCTTGAGAAGATGGTTGAAACTAGTGATGAGTGGATTAGGACTAGGACAGGAATTGTTGAAAGGAGAATAGCAGAGAATAATATTGCTACTTCTGACTTGGCGGTTGAAGCAAGCAAGATAGCGATACAGAATGCTGGACTTAGGCCAGAAGATATAGATTTAATAGTTTGTGCTACTATAACACCTGATATGGTTTTCCCAGCTACTGCGTATCTGATAGCTGAGAAATTAGGTGTTAAGAAACCGGGATTTGATATAAATGCTGCTTGCTCAGGGTTTGTTTATTCTACAGTTCTTTCTTATTCGTTGCTAAAAACAGGTATTTACAAGAATATACTAGTTATTGGTGCGGAGACACTTTCTAGGATAACTGATTGGCAGGATAGAAATACCTGTGTACTTTTTGGTGATGGTGCGGGTGCTATGGTATTGACTGTAGATGATAGCTCATCGGATATCATATCAGTTGAATTAGGGGGAGATGGGGGATGTGCTGATTTGCTTTACATGCCTGCTGGTGGTTCAAGATTACCAGCAACAGAAGAAACCGTTAAAAATAGGTTACACTTCATAAAAATGAATGGAAGAGAAACATTCAAAATGGCTGTTAGGATGATGACAGAATCTGTTGAAAAAGTTATACAAAAAGCAGGTATATCCAAAGAAGATGTTAAGCTTGTTATACCACATCAAGCAAACATAAGAATAATTGACTCTATAGCAGAATACCTAGGAGTTGAAAGAGAAGAGAAGGTATTTGTAAATCTCGACAAATATGGAAATACATCAGCAGCGTCAATACCAATTGCCCTAGCAGAGGCAGTACAGCAGGGAAAATTACAAAGAGGAGATATACTAATACTAGTTGCATTTGGTGGTGGTTTTTCTTGGGGTGCTATTGCCTTGCGATATTAGGGACTTGATATTGATGAGTGTAGAAGAAGATTAGGATTTGCTCTACTAAAGCGCTTTTCGAGAGTTAGTTTAGATTGCTATTATGAAAACGGATATTTTGGTTTGATAATATTTGATTTATTATAGGTGTTTTACATGTTGTATCTAGGGGGTTTTGGATGGATATATTAAAAGCGGTGGTAATGGGATTTATTCAGGGAGTAGCAGAATTTTTGCCTATTAGTAGTTCAGGACATTTGGTTTTAGCGGATCATTACCTTAGGAATATGGGTAAAACAACACTTTGGTTTGATGTACTTTTACATATTGCTACTCTTATAGTAGTTATAACATTCTTTTTTAATGAGTTTTTAATTTTGGTGAGAGGTAGTTTGAAGTTTTATAAGTTTTTTGGAGATAACGAGAGTAAACTTTTCTGGTTGGTAGTTTTAGCTACTGTGTTTACTGTGATAGTTGCTCTAATACTTGAACCTGTCTTAAGAGATACTGTTGAGAGTAATTACAAGATTGTTGGAATTTTCTTGATAATAAACTCTTTTATCCTTTTGGTACCTTATATTATTCATTTTGGTACTCAACAAAAAAACCTTGAGAATATAGGTATTTTTGAAAGTATTATTATAGGAATATCTCAAGGTGTGGGTGTACTACCGGGAATATCTAGGTCTGGTATTACCATATCAACTGGATTAGTTGTTGGACTTGATAGGGCTACGGCTGGAATTTTCAGTTTTCTTATATTCATACCTTCGACTATTGGTGCCTTTGTTTACGAGACCTACAGGTCGTTTAAAGTCAGTGATATACAATTTAAGTTTGAGTGGTCTTATTTGGTAGGGTTTGTTGTAGCTCTAGTTGTTGGATACATTGCTCTATGGTTGCTTATGAAACTACTTAGAGAAGGTAAGTTTTATGTATTTTCTATCTACACGTTTGTAGTTGGTTTGCTTGCTTTAATTTTATAAATGTTTTTGAAGGGGGTAGATTATGGAAGAAGAACTTAAGGATGTAAATATTGATGTTGTTGAAATACAAAAAATATTACCACATAGGTTTCCTTTTCTATTGGTTGATAGAGTTGAGAAAATGAGTAATAATAAGGTGATTGGTTATAAGAATGTTACTATTAATGAATGGTTTTTTGAAGGACATTTTCCAGGGTATCCTATAATGCCAGGAGTTTTGATAATTGAAGGACTTGCACAGTGTGCTGGTGTTTTGGCTCTTAAAGCAATAGGATATAATTCACAAAATCCACCTTTAATATTCTTTGCTGCAATTGATGGAGTTAAGTTTAGAAATCCTGTTTTACCAGGTGATAAACTGGTCTATGAAGTAGAGATTATTAAGATAACTAATAAGTTTGGTAAGTTCAAAGGTATAGCTAAAGTTGGAGATAAGGTATGTGCTGAAGCTGAAATGATGGCCGCTATACAAGAAAGATAATATAAAAAGTAGCTTGGTTATTGGTGGGATTTTATCTGAAATCTATCAATACTCATTTAGTAGATGCTGGTTTGTAAAGAGAGTTTAAGAATAAGATATCTTCTTTTGATAATTTTACTCGTTTAAGTAGGTCTGGACGTTTTTCATAAGTATTTTTGAGAGATGATAAATGTCTCCATTTTTCTATTTCTTTGTGGTTTCCTCTTGTTAATGTTTCGGGTACGGAAAAACCTAGAAACTCTTTTGGTCTTGTAAATTGATCGTACTCGAGTAATCCACCTTCGTAATAGAAGCTGTCTCTAATTATTGAACCTTTATCTACGAGACCTTTTAATCTTGTTAGAGCATCAATGAATATAAGTGCTGGTAATTCTCCACCTGTTATAACAAAGTCTCCTATACATATTTCGTCGTCAACAAAATTGTCGACTATTCTCTCATCGACTCCTTCGTATCTGCCGCATAGTATTACTAGTTCATTGCAGTTTAAGTATTCATTTAGGATATCTTTTGAGAGTAGTCTTCCTTTGGCTGACATGTAGATAACTTTTGAAGATGGTAGTTTAGATTTTGAGTGTGTAATTGCTTCATAGACTACGTCTGGCTTGAAAATCATTCCTTTGCCACCACCGTATGTGTAATCATCTACTTTTTTGTGTTTGTCTTTTGCAAAATCTCGTATATTTAGTACTTGATATTCAATAATACCTTTTTGTGTTGCTTTATCCATCATGCTTGTTGAAAGATATGTTTCTATAATGTTTGGAAATATGGTTAGGAAAATTACTTTCATAATTTACTTGTAATTTTAAATAAGAGTATGACCTAAAATAATCTTATTTTTACTAAGTTTAAGCTTCAGTCTGTTGATAATTGCCTTTTTTCTAAGTTGAAATAAAGTTAAATTTTTGAAGATATCTTAAGGATCGTTTATAGAATAACTTGATAAATATTTGTAAGGAAGTATACCAAATTGTTGTTTTGGTGTATATTGGTTATCTAAATATTTTTAAGTCTCTCACTAGTAGATTGAATATATCGTTGAAAAGTACTAGTATAATTAGTGTTATTATTGCTACGAATCCTACGGTTTCGATTATAGTTATTATTGATGAACTAGGTTTTTTCTTAGTTATGGCTTCTACAGATGATAGAACTATATGCCATCCATCGAGTCCTGGGAATGGTATCAGATTAAATATACCTATTGCCATGCTTATTATTGAGACTAGTATGAGCAAATTCTGAAATGCTATTTGGTTTTCTATTGCTGTGCTTAAGAAGTAGGTTAATCTTATAGGGCCTGCTATGGAGGATTGTACATCTACTTTACCTGTTATGAGAAGTTGGATACCTTTTATTACTTCTACTAGTTTTTCGTTTGCGTAGTTAAAACTTTTATAGAATGCTAATAAGGGATTAGTTTCTTTCTTTTCGTTTATTACAATTTCATTTGATGAGATTTTTGGTACTATGCCAATAACATATCTTTTGTTTTTTTCATCATAGGATGGTTTTACTTTGATTACCATTCTTTTACCATCTCTTAGTACTTCTATATTGACTTCTTTATTACCTACCTCCGATAGAATTTCACCTATTTCGTTGAAAAAGTTTATTTTTCTTCCGTCTATAGATAGTATGATGTCATTTTCTTTTAATCCTGCTTGTTCTGAAGGTGATCCTTTGATTATTGATCCTATTACAGGTTCGGCTGCATATGATATTCCAAGCCCACCTTCGTTGTTTATATAATTTTTAGGTATATACACTATTGTTTTGTATACTTTATTGTCTCTTATGTATTCAATTTCAACGTTTTTATCCATTTTGTATATCAGTATTAAATCTATTTCTTGGAAAGTTTTTATTTGAATACCATCTATGCTTTTTATAGTATCTCCCGATCTTATTCCTGCTAGACTGAAGTAGTTAATACCTTTTGAAGTGTCTACATAGATTTTTGGTAAGAATCCTACGGTTTTAAAACCTACTATGAATATGATGCTTATAACTATTACTGCAAAAAGATAGTTGAAAAAAGGTCCTGCGAATGCTATAAGAATTCTATTTACAGGTTTTGTGCCGTAAAATGTGTTTGGTGCTTCAGTGTTTAGATCTGATGGTGTATCTCCTTTCATCTTTACATATCCGCCAAAAGGTATTGCACTTATCCTAAAGTCTATTCCATTTATATTCTTACCCCAGATTCTAGGCCCTAAACCTATTGAAAATATTTCAACATCAACTTTTCTTAATCTAGCGGCTATAAAATGTCCAAGCTCATGTACTAAGACTATTATACCTAGGAATAGTATTCCTAGAAGGATAGATAAAAAAGTTGTCATAACATGCTCCTAAGTAAATGATAAATTATATAGATCACTATTTTCTAGAAATTTCGAGTTTAAGTTTGTTTGAAACGAACTTTTGAATGAAATTATCTAGTATTTACTAAGGTTTTGGTGTTTTAAAACTTGTTAGATTACTGGTTATAGGAGCTATTACTTTTTCTTTGGTATTACTTAGGAAGTTGGGTAACTAGTTTTTTAGTACGTAGTTTAATAGGATTTTTTGAGGAAACCCAGAAATAGGACTAGTAAGTCAAGAAGTTAGTTGCTTGTTTTTGAAAGGATTTTGAACTATAGTTTATAATCAAGATCTAGCTTTGGGAGGTTTTGGTGTTATGGGTATTAGTATGGAGCTTGTAAAGCAACTCAAAGAAAAGACAGGTGCTGGATTGATGGATTGTAAAAAGGCTCTAGAGGAGACGGGAGGAGATGTTGAAAAGGCTGTAAGAATCTTGAGAGAGAAGGGATTTGCTGCTGCTGAAAAGAAAGCTGAGAGAGAAACAAAAGAGGGCCTTATTCTTATTGATATCAAGGATGGTAGTGGTATTATGCTAGAAGTTAACTGTGAAACAGATTTTGTTTCTAGAAACGAAGAGTTTAGAAACTTTGTGAAAAATCTTTCACAGATCATATACTCAAAGAAATTAACTTCTGTGAATGATGAGATTGAAAATCTCAGAAAAGAAGCAGTTATGAAGTTTGGGGAGAACGTAGTTGTGAAAAGATGGGAGATATTGTCTCTTACATCAGGAAATGTTTTTGATACTTACCAACATGGTGATAAGTTGGGAGTAGTGGTAGAAGGTAAAATTGATGTATCTGATAGTGAAGCATCATCGCTACTTCATGATATTTCACTGCAAGTTGCTGCTATGGCTCCGCAGGTTGTGAGAGTTGATGATCTTGATAAGTCTTTTGTGGATGAGAAAAGAAAGGAGTTCATTAAGGAATTTGTGGAATTAGGTAAGCCAGAAAATATAGCTCAGAAAGCTGCTGAAGGTAAGTTAGCTAAACTTTTTGCTGAAATATGTCTTTATGAGCAGCCTTTTATAAAAGATGAAAAAGGAGAGAAAAAAGTAAAGGACGTTATAAGTGAATACAAGAAGAAGAGTGGTAAGGATTTTGATATAATAAGATTCTATCGATTTCAAATCTAGTAGTGGTAAAAGTTGTTTTTTGAGGGGTTGTTACAATGTTTATTTATAACTTGTTTCCTAGAATATATGGTCCTTTTAGTAGGTGGATAGATGACCTTGATAGGATAAAGGGTTTAGGTGTTGACTGGATATACATAAATCCTATTTCTTATCCAGGTTTTTCAGGTAGTTTGTACTCAATAAAGGATCATTATAAGTTTAATCCGTTGTTTTTGGATAAAGGTTCAAAGGATACTCCCGAGGAACAGTTTAAGAATTTTATAAAAGAATGTAAAGTTAGAGGTATAAAGGTAGCTGTTGATTTGATTATAAACCATACAGCTATTGATTCAGTATTAATTGAGAAGCATCAAAATTGGTATAAACTCAGTGAAGATGGTGATATTAAAAGACCTGGTGCTTGGGATAATGGTGTTTGGGTTGAGTGGGGTGATCTAGCAGAAATTGACAATGAATCTTCACCCGATAAAAGGAATCTATGGAATTACTGGAGAGATCTTGTTGAATGGTATATTGAACTAGGTGTCGATGGGTTTAGGTGCGATTATGCTTATAATGTACCAGTTGAGTTGTGGAAGTTTTTGATAAACTCCGCTAAATCAAAGAAACCTGATATAAAATTTATGGCAGAAATACTTGGTGGTCCTTTCGAAAAAAATGTTGAAATAGCTAAAGCTGGATTCGATTATGTTTTTAGTAGTTCCAAATGGTGGAATTATGTTGATCCGTGGTTTTTAGAGCAGTATCCTGTGTTTTCCAAGTATTCTTCTTCGATATCTTTTCCTGAATCTCATGATACTCCTAGAATATCTGAAGAGTATGAAGAAGATGTTGCTAGGATAAAGCAAAGGTTTGTGTTTGTATCTTTCATAAGTGAAGGTGTTATGATACCAGTTGGTTTTGAATTCGGGTTTAAAAAGAAATTAGATGTTGTCAAAACTTCTCCTGATGATTGGGAAATACCTTCGTATGATATATCGGCTTTTATAAAGTATATAATAGAGCTAAAATCAAAACACCAGATACTGAGAGAAGAAGGTAAGTCTGTTGAAATCGTTAACATTGATAACGATGTTAGTATGTTTGTAAAAAGAGGTAAATTTACGGATCAAGTTGCGCTTTTCGTTGTCAATAGAAATACACAAAGTTCTGTCCGTAGATATGTTGATTTTACTCAGATTATGGGGTATTATGACGTTATTGATGTTATTGACAATGTAGTAGTCCCTAAGTTCTATGAAATTGTAGTTCCTAGAGCAGGTATAAAGGTTTTTGTGAATAGAATTCACTAAATCTACTCTAACTAAAGTCAGGTGACAGATCTTTTGAAAGGTTTAGACAAAGGTAAGAGCGTATTGGTTTAGGTATTAGCTTTTGAAAAATGTTATTTTTCCGATTATCATATATGTATGAAGTATACTCTCTATCAGGTTGCTAAATATACTTTTGTATTCTTTGTGCTGTTTATATTTTTTATTTACCTTTCGAAAACTGATAGGCTTCCAAGGTTTATACCAGATGATGTTAGGAATACATTAATAGATTTTAGTGACTATCTTCTAAGTTATGATACTTTTAGTGTTGTTTTTAGTGTTTTTCAATCTTTTTTTGATTTTTTAGCTGATGATGGGTATTCTTACAAGTATTCGCTTTTGCCTAAAGCAATAGTTGATAGACTATCTTCTGAGTTTGATGCTATAAATAACTCTATTAACCTTTTTCTTAATAATCCATTATTTGAAACTTGGATAATACCTAATACTTTTCCACAAGGAATACTTAAGGAAACATTTAGGAATTATTTTTCAGAGGATTTTTACACGGGTTTTTCTATATATTCATCAAAGTTTATACAGATTTTTTCTCTTGGTGTTCCTGAAAGTGATGATGTTAAACAATTTCTGGTCTCTTTTGATGGATTTAGTTTTCATAAAGACTATATACTGAAGTACAGGAAATTGTCAAGGGATTTAGATCTTATAGATGGATATTTTGTTTTGTATATTGATAAGAAAAAGTTTTTTGATTATGTTTTGGGGGATTCTAAGAGAGAGTTTGAAATGGTTTATTTCTACTATGGAGGGAATATTGTTTATTTATCAAGAGATGTTTCTATAGATTATGTTTTGAGAAATATTGATTCTCAGAAAATTGAGTTGTTTGGTAATATATTTGCTCAGAGGACTTTTAAGTATGATGGAATGATCATAGGTTTTGTTATACCTAATCCTAGTTGGACTCGGTTTTTGTATGTTGGATTTAAGATTTTGGTATTTTTAGCATTTTTATTTATTTTGTTTAGAATAAACATTAGTATAAGAGATAAATTGAAAAGAGAAAGAGATATAAGGTATAGGATGATAAAAGATTTGAAAAAAGCGGTTTCTTCTTTATCAAAGCCTTCCGATATGGCAATATCGAATTTGCTTGTTAAGGCTACTGAAGAAAATTTGAAATACTTTGAAGCGTTAGTTGAAAATGATAAAAAGACTGAAAGTATTAGTAAAAAGAAAACTTCTCTTTTGGGTAGGTAGAGATGCCTTTGTTTGAATTTCATATTCCACCTAATGTAATAATAGGGAATGATGTTGATAATAGAATAGGTGAGTTTTGTAGTAAGTATGGTGATAAAGTTATTGTGGTTTTAGAGAATTCAAAGTATATAGTTGATAACAAGATTGGAGAAATTGTTGAGAGCAGTATAGGTGTTTTTACAAGTGATATAATAGTATATGATGAATTAGAACGAAGTGCTAATAATGATGTGAAGATAGATAATTTAAAAGAAATAGTTCAAGTGGCCAGACCTGATGTAATAGTTGGTGTAGGAGGATATCATGTTTTGAGTGTTGCT
This sequence comes from Brevinematales bacterium, assembly GCA_026415355.1. Classification (NCBI taxonomy): domain Bacteria; kingdom Pseudomonadati; phylum Spirochaetota; class Spirochaetia; order Brevinematales; species Brevinematales bacterium. The sequence goes on along the minus strand of JAOAHF010000017.1, from coordinate 29,241 downwards.
AAGATGATCGCTTCAATGTATGATAAGATTTTATCTTCTGATGATGTCTTTAAGAAAAGGTATACTCAGTTTAGAAGGAAAAGAGTTTCTTATGTTGAAGTACCTATAACTTTTGGTATTGTTCCAGGACTTTCTAGTTTTTGTTTTACTTATGATAGAGATTCAGGTTATAAGACTTTGTACAGTGATATATATTCTTATGCGGATGCGATAATTTTTGATACTTCTCTCATATCTTTTTTACCTCCTTATTATATTGGTATATTGGCTGTTGATGCTATGGCTTTAGCTTTTGATGCTTTTATATCCAGGAATTCTACTCCAATTTCTGATGCTCTTTCATACAAAGCTATAGAAACCTTCTACATAAACATAAAGAAATTTATAAATGAACCAAGTAATATAAACATACTTCATAATCTATGTTATGCTGGTGTGATGGCAAGTATATCAGTTGCGTTGAGCTCACCAGGTCTATCGAGTGCTATTGCACAAGCTGTTAATTCGATATTAGATATACCTTCTGAAAGAATATCGTCTGTGATATTCCCACATATAATTGACTATAATCTTACTTCAGTACCAGGGAAATTAATTCAAACTGCTATGGCTTTGGGTGAAAAAATACAGGATATTACAGTCATAGAAGCTGCTATAAAATCCGCAGAATCTATTAGAAAACTTTTGTTGGATCTTAACATACCATTAAGACTTTCAGAAATAGAATACTTTGATGAAAAAAAGATAGATAAGATCTCTGATATAGCATCCAGATATGAGTTTATGTCTCAGTTACCAAGAGTGGCAAGTAGAAATGACATAAATACTATACTTCAAGCGGCACTTTAAGTACTTTTTGGATATTCTATTCTTTGGTGAAGTATGTACCTAAAAGTGTCTTTTATTGCTTTCTTTATGTTATTAACATCTTGTAAAGTAAGATCACTTTTGCTTAATTCTTCTTTCAATACTTCTTGTTGTATTGAATCATCAATTACTTCTTGAATTGTTTGGATGTTTACTGACTGATTTGAAGCAAGTGATCGTATCTTTGCTTCCAATTTGTCACATAGGTATACTATTCCTGATTCTTTGAATGTTGGTTTGTAGTTTTCGTATTTGAATAGGTTTATATCAACATTAGGATTTTCTTTAAGTGCTTTATTGTAAAAATAGTATATGACTGATCCTCCGTGATGTTCTTTTATGATTAGTTCAATTTCAATTGGTAGATTATACTTTCTAGCTATTTCTGTTCCTATCTTAGGATGTTGCTTTATAATTTGTGCGTATTCATATATGTTTACATCTTCTCTAGTTTTTCCACCGATGTTCTCAGTAAAGTAATCAGGTTTCTCTATCTTTCCTATATCGTGGTATAATGCTCCTACCTTGGCTAGAAGTGAGTTTGCGTTTATTGCTTCTGCTGCTGCTTCCGCAAGGATACTTACATTTAGAGAGTGATAGTATGTTCCAGGTGCTTTTTCTCTTAACATTTTGAGAAGTTCATTATCAAGTGATGACAGCTCATATAATTTGAAAGGTGTTGCTATCCTGAAAAAGTATTCGTATACAGGTAGTACTAAAAATACTAGTAAAACATTTCCAAAAACACTCGCAAAAGATATCAAAGAGGCAATTGGTATGTTACCAATTTCAAAATTTTCAATAAAGTTTATGACTAGGTATAATAGAAAATTTAAAGAAAATATAACTACTGCTATGAATATAAACGATGATCTTCTTTTGATTTTGTGGGACATTACGAATCCTACTATTGTGAGAATAGACCAGTATATTATTATTAGATAACTCTTGTATAATGTTAATAGTACTATGAGAGAGTAGTATATACCTATAACTAGTGTTGTTTTTCTACCTGAAATTAGGCTATTTATTAGACTAAACCACACTAGAAGAGATGTAAATATTGTAATGTATCCAAGCCAATCCTTTAAATATAGTTGTAGATAAACTGATACCATTAGTACTAGAGCATTTATGGACATTATATTTACGTTCTTAACTTCTTTGAGTATAGAAAGTAGTATTATAGAAAATATTGCTATAATGAGTACCAGAATTTCAGTAAGTATGGTACTTAATAGGAGTTTTGATCTGAGTTCTTCTAAATACTCCTTGAGTATTTGTATGTGTTCTTCTGTGATAATAGTACCTTCTCTTATTATGGGGGATCCTTTTTTTATGATTACTTCTATAGTTTTATTCTGTGATGAATTATGTTTTTCTAATTCTAGTTGCTGGAATTCCTTTTCAAAAGTTGCATTTGGAGATAGGGCATGAAAAAATATGCTTATAATTTCTTCCTTTACCTGATTTACTATGGATCTACCAAATACAATTTCAAATGCTTTTCTCAGTTCTTCATCTGTTTCTATAGGAAAGGGTATTATTTTCTTGGGATAGTATTTATTTCCGTTATATATTGCTATTATATTTGTTGTTGGACTTAAGTTGGATAACTGGTTTGTTTCTATTACTACAATGCTTTTTAAAAATCTCAGTATTATGTTTGTGAGAAACGGTTTTGGAAGTAATCTTATAAATCTTATCTCTTGGTTTGGTTCTTGTGATATTACATCAATCAAGTTGATTATATTGTTTGCTTCTTCTTCAGGTGATATAGTTCTTTTTAGTATTATAGGTAGTTTTGTTTTTATGTTTCTTATATAGAGTATATTTGTAAGTGATACATCTATTTCTGATATGATACTTTTTGTTAAAACGCTGTCTTTTTTAACACTGTCTATGAGGAAGTTTATATTTTGAATGTTTTGAAAATATGATATAATTGGCAAAGGAGTTACAGGTAGAAACAGAATCAGGAATAAGAATTTGTATTTTTTTATAAGCTTTGATATTTTTCTATGATTACTATCATCAACCATAATTAAACTTTTTCTAGGAGTAGTGAGAATATTTTATTTATATCTCCTGCTCCTAGTATGACAACAACTGAGTTATGTTTTGTTATTTTTGATACTATTTCTGCTGCTTCATTTTTAGTATTGACAAAGAAAGTATCCTTTTCTCTTCCTAGTTTTATAAGTTCGTCTGCTATCATTTTTGCTGAAACACCGTCTATTTGTTTTTCTCTTGCTCCATAGACTTCTGTTATTATTATTTTGTCTGCTATGTTTAATGCTAATGCAAAATCTCTATATAGGTAATATGTTCGTGACCAAAGGTGCGGTTGGAAAATTGCTATTACTTCTTCTTTTCCTAGATTCTTTGCTGAAGTTAATGTAGCTTTTATCTCTGCAGGATGATGTCCATAGTCGTCAATTATAGTTATATGTTCGTTTTCATACTTTACTTCGAATCTTCTTTCGGCGTTTTTGAATGTTCTTAGACTATTTACTATTATCTCTGGTGATATTCCTAGAGATATTGCTACTCCAAATGCTGCTAGAGAATTGTATACATTATGCATTCCAGGTATGTTTATTGATAATGTTGTAATATACTTCTCTTTAAAGTATACATCGAACTCTGTTGTTTTACTTTTGAGTTTTATCTTGTCTGCTATTATATGATTTCCTTCTCTCACACCATAAGTTATACAACCTACTCTTTCAGATAGGAGTAAAGCATTTACGGTATTTGGATCATCACCGTTTAAGATTACTATTCCATCTGGTTTGACATTGTTTATGTAGGTTGCAAATGCTTTTATTACATTATCCATTGTTTTATAATATTCAGCAATGTGATCGTTGTCAACACTTGTTATTACTCCTATATCTGGTCTAAAATGAAGAAAACTACCAAAAGCTTCACAGGCTTCGTAAACGAAATACTTACTATTTCCTACTCTTGCGTTACCCCCAATATATGCTAAGTTACCGCCATTAGAAACAGTTGGATCAAGACCAGCATCAAGTAGAATTTTTGATACCATGGAAGTTGTGGTAGTTTTTCCATGCGTTCCAGAAATACCTATTGAGAAATAATTTTTCTCTATGTCCGCTAAGAGTTCTGCTCTTGATATAGTCCTTATTCCTTTTAGTCTTGCTTCTTGAATTTCTGGGTTGTCGTCGCTTACAGCATTAGTATAAACTACTAGATCTATGTCGTCAGTTATATTCCTCTTATCGTGTCCTATATAAACCTTTATACCTATTCTTTCAAGTTCTTTTGTTTTATCGCTTTCATTTCTATCTGATCCAACTACTTGGATACCCTTTGATTTGAGTATTAAAGCAAGACCACTCATTCCAATTCCGCCTATACCTACAAAGAATACCTTATTCATAAATATATCCCCCACTTAAAAATTATCGTTTCATATAACCCTGTGTTTATGTTTTTAATATCTATATTCTAACTAATAGAATAGCAAGGAAGCAATATTACAAACAGACTGTAAATGTAGTTTTTTGAATTTTACTGAAAGATTAATTTTTATACACTTCTTTGGTGTATTTAAAATTTGAACCTATAGTCTTTTTGTCGTTTGTTTATGATTATTTGTTTGATTTCTTCATTTTGTACTCCATCAAGTACGAACCTACCTTTAAGAGTTTTACCTCTTACATTTGTAATTGATGTGAAGAATATAGTGTTATCTTCTTTGTTACCTATTTTTTCTAGTGGTATTGTATAATTTGTTTTTCGATTGTCCTCGTTTTCAACGATAAATTCAACTTTTGATGCTTTTGATAGAACGTTTATGTTAGCAACACCAACTTTTCTTGATAGTATATCAATGTTTATAGTTTTTGAATATGACATGTTACCGACAGATACTGTTATTTTACCACTTCCACTTTGAACTGCTTGTATAATTCCATTACCTAGGTTAGTAAATTTTTCTAGTTGTAAGGGTGTATCGTATATTGTTCTGACTATACCGTCTTTTGTTGTTGTGTTTATTAGTACAAAACCTTTATCTCCTATTCCCCATTCTTCAGGATATGTGTGTAACTCGATGGAAGTTATTTCTTCTGATAGAGTTTTCGGGCTTAACGCGAATATCAAGAAATTGCTTATTCTCTCTTTCCAAGATATTTCGTTATGTATTCCTTTTGGGTCTTCTATATATAGTAACTGTGGGTAATCGATTTTTGTAAGTAATGTATTATTTATCTCTCTTGTTGTATATACTATATTACTTTCTGAGTTAACATCTCTGCTTTCATTGTATCCCATGTCTATGTATATTTTTAGTGTTTTTAGTTTGTCAATGTTTTTTGTAATGTTAATTTTGTTTGTTTCGAGTCCCCACCAAAAGGAGGGTGATATGCATCCGATTGTGCCAAATACTTCTGGATACCATATTCCTAAATATAGTGATATCAATCCACCTAATGATGATCCAAATACGCCTACACTTTCTTTGTTTGTTTTGACTCTAAAGTTAGCTTCAATAAATGGTTTGAGTTCTTCGACTATAAATTTCCCATATTTTTCACCTCTACCTCCTCCGTATGTTTCGTATGCAAATGGAGTGTATTCTTTTATTCTGTCTATTCCTGTGTTGTCTATCCCTACAACTATTACTTCTTTTATTTTACCTTGTTTTACGAGTTCTTTTATTGTTTTATCGATATCCCATTTGGATCTATTTTTTTCGTCATAGTATATATTTTGCCCGTCATGAGCATAAAGTACAGGATAATAGTTCGTGGATGTGAAATACTCATCTGGTAAGAATACCCTGATTGTTCTCTTATTTTCAAGGTACTTCGACTCAAAGTTTTGTATTATGATAAAACTCTCATTTGTCCTAAACGTCTGAGAGTATAAATTGTTAACTGGATTTGATAGTATGAAAATTGTTAACACTAACAATATCATAATCTTTACCTCCTTACTATTTACTTGTTAAGTTTTAGGAAGAATGCTAAGTTATTTTAAATAACGTGAGTATTATATTACAAAAATTTTCAGTCTTGATGGATTTCAAAACTCTTATAGGTTTATTCAAAAGTCTAGTTCTTTGAAACGTTGTATTTGTACAAACCAATTAAAGTTTTAATTTTAGGAAGGGTAAAAATTTACTAATGGTGTTAATTATGGTTTGAAAGTTGAGCATTACTTTTAATGAATTGTTAGTGTAAAGTTGAGACTTTCAAGTACAGATTCATTTGATTAGCAGAAATGTCCTAATGTTAATAGTGATTATGCGGAGAGGGAGGGATTCGAACCCTCGGTACGGAGTTAATCCGTACACAGCATTTCCAGTGCTGCTCCTTAGTCCGCTCGGACACCTCTCCACATTTAGATAGTAAAAGTTTTCTTACTGAATTTTTGTCATCTGTCGGTAAAGGGTAGAAGTGCCATTATTCTTGCAATTTTTATTTCTCTTGTCAACTTCTTCTGAACTTTTTTGCACATTCTTGTTACTTTTGAGGACCTTATTTTTCCAGTTATAGTTAGGTATTGAGACAGAATATCAACATCTTTGTATGTGATGTTTAATAGTTTTTCAGAGCAACTTCTCTTTTTCTTCTTTATTGCAAAACCTTTTTGAGGTTCTTGAGATTTTTCTTCACCGACTTGAGATTCTTCTACGTTTTTTGAATTTAGTGACTCAACGTTATCCATAGTAACCTCCTAAAGTTCATTTTTTGTATTTATATCTTTTATATCTTCATTTTCATCAAGTTGAGAATAAGAAGTTGATTCTTCTACATTGAAGACTTCATCATTACCTAAGTTTTCAAATTCTTCTCCTTCATAGTAATCTTCGCCCTTTGAGTATTCTATATCATCGTAATTTTCTACTTCCTTTGAACTTATGTCATCGTTTTCGTGTTCTGAGATTTGATTTGGTTGAGAAGATATTTCTTGTTGCTTTGGTGATAAAAGTATTATGTTTTCTGCTACTACTTCTACTTTTGAACGTTTTAATGGTTTACCATTTTTATCAGTTTCTTTTGTCTCCCAAGATGATTGAATTAACCTTCCTTCAACTAATATTTTTGATCCTTTCTTTGTATATCTTGATATTATTTCTCCTATCTTGTCCCAAAAAACAACATCGAAGTAATAAGTTTTCTTGGCTTTTTTATCTTCTACTGCTATTACATTTTTTACAATAATCTTACCAGATTGCGCGGAAACTTTTTGATCGTTATCTCTTGCTAGATTACCTACAAGTATTACTTTGTTTAGGCTTTTGGACATATATCTACCTTACTGTTTTTTTAGCTTTACCCTTAGTATTATGTGTCTTATGATATTTTCATTTATTTTGACTAATCTGTCTAGGTTTTCGACAGTTGAATAAGTACCTTCAAATACTATGAATTTGTAGATTCCTTCAAGGTATTTTTTTCTATTCTTTCTGATAGGGTATGCTAGTGTTCTTCTACCAAGTTCAGATTCACTTAGTATATTACCACCATGCTGGGTTATTATACTTTTGACACTTTCCATTACTTTAGGTACTAACTGCTCATTTGGTTCAATTATGAACCCTATTTCGTAAGTTTTCTTCTGAGTTTCTTGTGATTTTTGGATTAGCTCTCTTATCTTTGATACATTCATATACTATCTAATTGGTGACTTAATATACACCAAAACCGAGAATTTGTTTGCCCCCTCGGTCATGGGACATAGTTTAACTTAATTTTATAGATATTTTAGTGTAAATGGCAAGTTAAATTTAATTTAATGATATTCTAAAGTGTTTTTCCGTTTGTTATTAGTTCGTAATAGCTTCGTACGAAAAACCATAAATAGTTTGATATTAACCTAAATAAGTTTCAGAAATATTTGTTTTGAGAGATTCTGGGGAGTGTTTTATTATTTTCTAAATATGAACCCGGTTATAGGTGGTATTACCCAAGACGTTGTATTTGATGTTATGTTAACTGTATTACTCCCGCTACTAGTATTTGGATCAACTACTATTGTCCAAGTCCCCGTCTCGAAAAATGGGTATATTGTTACTGGATTTGTACTAAAGTTTACTGCTACCACGAATTTATTTGTTTCTCCTGGCATTGTGCCATTATAGTTTAAAGCGTAAACTATATGTTTACTGGTACCCCAAGAGAAGTTTTCGTTATTCCACTCATTACCCCATTTAAACCATCCTTTTGAAGCAGGATTTGGATCTGTGATTCTAAGTGCAGGATGTTGTTTTCTTAATTTTATCAATCCTCTATAGTATTCGAAAATGTTGGTATTTGTAGTTAACCAGCTCCAGTCAATATCTCCATTAGTCTTATGTGTGTTCTGCCCTATTCTGGGTCTTACGAACTCTTGCCCCGCCATGATCATCGGTATACCCATGGAGGTGAAAAGAACAATGGCACCGACTTTTGAGGCGTTTGTGGCATCCGTAACCGTTAGCCCGCTGTAGGTAACTAGCTCAGTATATACGGAATTTTCATCATGTGACTCAAAGTAGTTCACTACTTCTAGAGGTGATGTGAAACGGCCACTATCTTTATCATAGTAGATCATTCTCCCTACTCTGTCAATGTTGTCATATTGCTCTCCTTCAAAATTGTCTCTTCTTAGCATTGCTTTCATTTTGTCGTGGAATACTTCGCCCCACTGTGCTATTCCTGTACCTTTGAAGTCGGTATTATTTGGTAATTGTTCGACGATCCATATTTTATTAGGATATTTTGCTCTTAGAGGATTTATTATGTTGTTTATTAGATGTGGACGAGCATTTCTAAACGGGTTTCCCCCTGACATAACATAGGTACCGTCAAATCTGAATCCATCAACATTAAATTCCTTTATATAATACTCAAGGGTATCATATACCAGTTTTGAAGCTACTGGTTTCCAAAGAGCAAACTTGTTTCCCCAAGGTGTTGAATCATCTCCGCCTGGTGATGCTTCGACTCTTCCATCTCCGTCAAAGTCAAAGTAGTATTTATTATCTATATCCCATAGATAGTTGTTTTTATTGCCAGCGTGGTTAAAAACTACGTCGACTATTACTGCTATACCCACTTTGTGTAGTTCATTTACCATGATTTTGAAATCGTCAGGAGTGCCATAATCTGGATGTATTGCCATGAAAAGTACAGGGTTGTATCCCCAACTATATCCAGAATACGATTCTTGCGCATGTATAGGCATTATCTCTATAGCGTTTATACCTAGAGATAGTAAGTAGTTTGTTTTATCTAGTATTCCTAGAAACTTACCTCTTCTTGATGGTAGAACTGATGGATCATTGGCTGTAAAACTTTCAACATGTAATTCATATATAACAAGTTTATCAACAGTAGGTGGTGTGAAAGGATGCCAATTTATAACATTGTTTGTTTTCAATACAGAGTTAAACCCGTCCCCTGTATCTTTTTCAACATGCTTTGAGTAAGGATCTGCTACCCAGGTGGTTCTATTTATAATATACTTGTAGCTTTGATTATATACTACTGATAGGGGTAAAGCAGTCGTCCAAACTGCTCCGTTGGATGTGACTATTTTTGTCATAGGATTTCCTGATTGACTCCATCCGTTGAAACTTCCAGATAGACTTACAGAACTGGCAGAGGGTGCAAAAAGGTAAAAATACACTTTACCATCGTTTGATATAACAGTGCCGAGTTCTTCAGGAAATGGTCTAGTTTGTGTTGATTGAGCATTATTTACCTTACCAGTGTCATAGGTACTACTGTTGTTACAAGCATATTGAAATAATGTAGTTATAACCAATAATAGAGCTATTATTAATCTCATAGTTGTTTCACCATAATTGGAATTATAAATATTACTTGTGTTGATTTCAATTATGTTTTTTCTTGAAGTTAGCCATAAAATCTGAGCTTTTAAAGATAGACAGTATAACTATGGTTAGTTTTACTAGGTTATTTTCAGAAAAGTACTACTTGGGACAAATATGTGGGATAGTTTATCTTGTTTATTACCATGAATTGGTGAGAAAGTTGGATTTTTGCTGAGGAGATGATTATTTAACTATTAAGGAAGATTTTTGTTTTTTCATAATTAGTTTTGTATGAAACAGCTGTTTGTAGTTTTGTTTTTTGTTTTGTTTTTCTTGGGTAGTGTAGATGGACAAGTTAAATTTTTGAAGTATGAATTTTCTGTTTTGGGTGTAAAAGCAGGTGAAGCTACAGTTCGTATTAGGAATACTCAAACTAATGTGGTAGTAAGTTCAAAAATTAAAACATATTCAGGAGTTAGATTATTCGTCAATGTCGATGACAATGTTGTTTCATATATAGAGCCTAATACATTGAGGACTTTAAAGAGAGAGGTTATTAGCGTTGGAAATTCTCTCAGAGACACTAACATTACGGTATTTTATAGAGATAGACAGGATATACTAATTGATAGTTTACTCTTTGGTAAGATTTACATACATAATACAAATGACAGTATAAACGATTTAGCCACAGAGATTTACAAAGCTATGGATTTAAGATCCCTGCCCAGCGAGTTTAGTGTAAATTTTTTAGAAGTAACTAATACTAGATTTATTACTCTTTCGAATCAAGTTGGTGGTAGGTTTTTGATAAAAGAAATAAAAGGTGCTTATGTAGAATTTACTAACATAAATAGCTTGAACATTTTTAGTAGGGCAAGTGTACCTGTGTTTTATTTGTTTCCTTTTGGAAATATAAGTTTGTACGTAGAACTCAAAGAAATTTCATTTTAGGTTTCTGTGAGATTTATAAGGTAACCTTTAATTTGTGATTTCCTTTGAAAGGTTATCTGGGTTTCTTGGATATATTGAGAATGTAAGTAGAAATATTGTAGGACAATTTACTACAAGCTACTAATATAAGTAGCTTATACCAAATCTTCTGTTGAGGTGTTTTTGAAATCAACTCAAAGTACATTTAACTGTTACTCTTATAAACTTCTCAATGTATCAACTATATTCATCCTTGAAGCTCTGTAGGAGGGTATTAGAGAAGCGAGTATTGATGCAATCACAAATAAAACACAATATACAAGAATATCAATTGGATTGGGGGTTATGAATGCGTAGTAGCCTTCTGTATTACCGGGTGGAGGTGGTATATATATTCCGCCACTTGCGTTTATAAGCAATGCCAAAACACCTCCTAGAATTAGCCCAGCTATTACCCCTATGCCTCCCATTACGGTACTCTCTAAGACAAATTGCTTTACAACAACGATCCTTCTTGCTCCTATTGCTCTAATCGTTCCAATCTCTCTAAATCTGTCATATACATTCATAGTTATTGTATTTGAAATAGCGAATATAACGATAAAAAGTACTACTGTTAGCACTATACCAATAATAGATTGATACATATCCCTAACCTGCCAGTAAAACACTGCAAGGTCCTTCCAACTTCTATACTCAAAGTCTCTAGTGTCACAAAACTTTTTAACTTCTTTTTCTACTTTCTCTGTGTCATCTGTATTCTGAAGAACTACAACAAGCCTATCGACAGACTCACCAACATTCGCAACCTCCTGTACCAGCGCTAATGGAACTATCATAAAAGTGTTATTATACTCCTCTATCCTTAATGTCATTATACCTTTCACTCTAACGTCAATAGCATTTATTCCACCTCCCTTAGTTGTAGTCATAAGGGTTAGGTAATCACCAACCTTTGCTCTGAGTTTTCTTGCGAGCCCGGAGGCTATTATAACGCCACTCTTGTCATCATCGGATATAAAGCTACCCTCGACGAGATTTCCAAAAGAGTTAAGTTTTAACTCTTCCTCACTCCATCCGCCAAATCCTATCGTGATTGTACTAACATCTCCACTTGATAATATTCCTTGAAACCTCAATCTTGGCGCAACGGAAGATATCCCACCTATTTCATACAGTTCTCTAAGCGGTTTTTTGTAATTCTCTATCAGTTTCTCATAGCTTCCTTCCTCAGCAACTTCTGTAAAGCCCTTCTGGTATATCTGGAAATGACCTATCCCACCTCTTATCATAGATTCTCTGAGTCCCCACTTTGAATACTCAAAGTAGCCATTCAGTATCATAAGCGAAACAACGCCAACGACTATTGATAGGACAGTCAGAATGGATCTAACTTTACTCCTAAACACATTCCTCAAAGCAACCTTCAAAAACATAAACATACGTAACCTCCTAATTTACAATCCTACCGTCAAGCAAGTTGATAATCCTTTTTGAGTGCTTGGCAAGTAGTTCTGAGTGAGTAGAAAAGATAAAAGTAGTTCCCCTCTCTTTGTTAAACTCAAGTAGCAAATCTACAATTGCTTCACCAGTTTTAGTATCCAGGTTAGCTGTTGGTTCATCAGCGATCACAAGTTTTGGTTTGGTTGCCAGTGCTCTAGCTATTGCAACTCTCTGCTTTTGTCCTCCGGAAAGTTCATCTGGCTTATGCTTAATAAAATCTTTTAGACCAACTCTGTCTATCAGGTAATATATCCAGTCCCTATCTATTTTTTGTCCTCCAAGGATAAGGGGATACTCTATATTTTCATACACATCAAGTACAGGTATAAGGTTAAAATTCTGAAATACGAAACCTATTGTTTTGTTTCTAAATTCTGATAGTTGGTTGTCAGCCATAGTTGCAGTATCTCTTCCATCGATAAAGACTTTTCCATCTGTTGGAGTATCTATACAGCCAATTAGGTTGAGCAAGGTTGTTTTACCAGAGCCGCTAGGTCCCATTATACATACTACGTCTCCCTCCTCGATCTCAAGACTGATTCCTCGTAGTGCCTTAACTTCAACCTTTCCGATTTTGTAAGTCTTACTAATATTCTCACATCTTACGATTGCTCCCATAGCCTCCTCCTAATCTAGAAATATCTCAAGTCTCTTTTTAGATTTTGTATATTCATCACTTCTTATTTTGTAAGCATCTCCTATTTCAACGGACTTTTTCCAATACTCTATTGATTTGCTTATTTTTCTGTCGAGTTTGTACATCTCACCGATGAAAAAGTAGATACTCACCAAAACCGAAGGATCGTTTAACTCACCATTTGCTATAAGTCTCTCAAGGTATAGGAAGTCTTCTTTCACAACATTACCAACTTTGAAAAACTCTGGAAACTCAAATAACACATTACCCCTAAGATACCTAATATACCAATCTTTGCTATCCATATTGACTGCTTCTTTGAAAGTGCTTATGGCTCTATTTCCAAAAAGTGTTTTGATAGAAGGGTTTAGATCATACCTAGCAACTAGTGCATAGTTCATACCTAGGTAAGCAATCAGAATAGGATTTCTGTTGTTCTTAAGTATTTCCTCGAGTAGACTAATTGCTTCGTAGTATGACTTTCCATCATTTGTTCTAACTCCAATCACAGATAGAAGTATTGCTTTTTTTGTTTTTCCAAACTCATTTGAAGTATCAGTTTTCTTGATTGTATCTAAAACTGCCTGAGTATTTGAGTTGAAATAGCTGCTAATAGACATAATCTCATTTCTACTGATGCCGAAGGAAGTTGAGAATAACAAAAAAAGTATCAACGATGTAGGAAAAATTCTCATAATATGCCTCCTAGATGATGATTTTGAAAGAGGAGAATAAAACGAATCTATCTAAGCTCAAGCCAAACTCGCTTTTTTTACCGCCATACGGAAATCCTATTCCAACTTCGATTTTTCCGATCTCTAGTGAGTAGGAAAACCTGTTTACGACATATCCGCTTAAATCAACAAGGTTCTTAACTAATATAAATTCTAGGCTAAGAGGTATATCAAATTCTTTGTAAGCTCTTAACATTCCGTAATGTTTAACTATACCTGTAATACCATAGTGTTCAATAAACTCTTTTACAGTGTTAAGTGAAGACAAAGAAAGAAGAAGCTGATTTGGAATGTTAGTTTGTATTCCAAGGAAGAAACTTGCCAGCATCGGAAAACCAGAAGATATATCGTTATAATTTTTCTCAAATTTGTCAAGCGTCGAAAACCATTCCTTGCCGTCTAAGCCGATACCATTGTAGAAGTATTCAAACATAATGTTGAATTTTATATCACTGAAAGTGTAGTGCCCTCCTATTATGACTTTTGGTATCCACTTAATCTCAAAACTCTCAAGAGCGTTTGTTGTCCCTATCTTAATACCGTTACTTACAACATCTCTGTCAACAATAATCTTCTTGGTATCTCTATCAACTATACTCCCCTCAAAGTGTATCTCAAGATTATCACCGATGACATAAGATAAATTCATTCCCCCATTTATCTTCTCATCATAACAGAAAACAGGGGAAACGTCTAGACCGTAGAAGTTTCCTGAAAACTTAGCAAGTACTTTGTATTCCTCCTGGTTTGATGATAGGTAATCTAGAATCTTATTACTGCTACTATCCCATAATATTCTAGGTGAAAAGGCGAGTTGGAATGAGTAAATGTCTGAAATAATATGAGAACTGGCAATAATTCTACCCTCTAGATATTTGTCAGCATCCTCTTTGCTCTCAAATCCCAGTGTTTTTCTATTTATTAGAAAATCTGATGGATTTTTGAAGAAGCCGACACCGCTTCTTACGACCTCTTTCCCCAAGCTCAATATTAGCCACTCATAGGGGTAGAAAGAGAGTAGCAGTTCGTTAATCTTATTTGTTACACTTGTTGTTCCTCCGTTTGGGTGGATGTTAAGTCTGTCTGATACCTTGAGGGTGATAGCATCATTAAGAAAACTAAACTTTAGGCTTAGAAATATTTGGATTTGTAGATTTACAGTGTCTTTGAGATTAAGAATGTTAGCAGGGTTGAGATATGAGTCGGAAGGAGACGAGTAAATAGAATAGTAGCCTATATCAGCCTCTCCGTATAGATTGGTGAGGATTACAAAAATAAACAGAACTGTGATGTAGGATTTTTGTATCTTCATACTTACCTTCCTCAAAATGGCTCACTAACAGAAAATAGTATGTTATAATTCATCTTCTTATCAACTCCAATCTCAAGTCTAATGGGTAAGAAAACTGGTTCTAGAAAATATAATCTCAAACCTAGTCCGAAAGCAGTAGGATAATCAAACTCAAGTAAATTAATTACTTCTTCTAAGCTATTGAAACATCTACCTACGTCTACAAATCCAACTCCTTCAAACTTCAAGTTAAGAAAACCTAAAATTGAGGTATCTACCAAGTTTTTCCTAAGCTCAAGGTTCATAAGAGTTTTTAAGTTACCTACCATACTCTCAACAGGTATTCCTCTTACACCATCAATTCCTATTACGTTAAACCTATACTCCTGTGAGAGTTTTCTACCTCCTTCAACAACACCTCTTATCCCTATCCTTAAATCATCAAAAATTGATACAAATGCCCTAAAATCTACTCCAAACGTTGGTTCTTCAAATCTCAATATTTTGGTAGCTAACGCAAAATAATATCCCTTGTTAGCAGAGAATACATCGTCTCTTGTGTCAACCTCAAACCTCACTCCTGAGTAGTAGTGATTGAACAAAAACTCGTATTTGTCGCTAAATACAAGAGCGTATCCACCTAGAATGCTAAAGCTTGTGTCCCAGTTAAATTTGTACCCTGCATCTACTTCAGCTCCAACAAACTGTGTCTCTACCTTTTTTGTATGTGATGAATAATAAAAGCTATTGAAGTTGCCAATTCTGCTCTTTAGAAAAAATCTCTCCAGTAGGTTGTCTACTTCAAATTCAATTCCTTGCTTGTTGTATCCAAGGTACAAAAGAAGTTTCTCACCACTACCCCAGATGTTATCTATACCGAACATTCCATAAGCATATCCACCAGAAAACCTTAGTAGAAATCCCTCGTCCACTTCAATAACAATATTCCTATACTCTTTACCTTTGCTGCTTTCAACAACATAAACTTTAGATGAATAAAACCAAGTAGTCCTTCTAAGTCTCTCTTCAACTCTATTAGCGATATTCTCTAGTTCAGCTTCAGGAAATTCTTTTCCAGACCTAAACTCTGAAGCTATGGATAATATGGTTTCTTCTTTTGTGTGAGTGTTACCGAGTACCTTGATTTTGTTGATCTCTATAGGGAAGAGATTCTTTTGTATTATTGAGCAAATGATGACTATAATTAAGTGTACCATGTGCTACCTCCTCTTATAGTTGCTTTAGTACAGAGTTTAAATTATCCGTATTTGAAGATTTAAAGATAAGTAGTTAGCTACATACTTTTCGATGTCTTACTTGAGTAGATGTTTTCTAGGATTAGTCTTCTGTTTTAAGGTCTTGCATATGATTATATAAAAATCTTTGGTATAAAGGGTGCTTGGTATTTGCTTTTGACAAACATGGGTTTTGTTGAAATGATTTCAATAGTTCTAACATACTGTTTTAGTATGGAGATATGGATAAGAAGGAATTACTTTTTTATTTCAGTTATTATACTTTTTTTTGTTTCTGATTCTTTTGGTGTAGATGCTGGTGATGTAGTAAAGAAGGCAGATTTATGGAGGGCACCTGCCTCTTCTTTTGAAGCTCTGATGAAGGTAACATCTTTCAGGGATAACCAGAAGGTGGAGGAGTTGGAGCTTAGGAGTTACGTTAGGGATATAAACTCGGTGATGGTTGAGTTCACAGGTCCGGCTAGTTGGAGGGGCAGGAGGATGCTTATGTTGGGGAATGAAATGTGGATGATATTCCCGAATACGAGTAAGCCTATCAGGATAACGCCGGCTCAGAGACTTATGGGAGAGGTAGCGAACGGAGATATAGCAAAGATAAACCTATCGGAGGACTATAGAGCTAACTTCAAAGGAGAAGTAAACATAAATGGGGATGAATGTTATTTGCTTGAGCTAGTTGCGAAGGAGACAGATGGGGTAACCTACTACAGGATTAATTACTTGGTTAGAAAGGAGGATTATAGGCCTGTTAAAGCGGAGTTTTTTTCTTTGAGTGGAAGGAAGCTTAAGGAGGCATACTATTCAGACGTGAAAGAAATGGGAGGAGGTATGAGAATAAGCAAAATAACAATCTACGATTCCATATCTACCAACAGATATTCCGTAATGAATTACTTAGATATGATACTGAGAGATATACCAAGTAGGTATTTTAACCTTGACTTCCTTATAAAAAAATAATTACTACACTAGTAGTGTACAGTGTGTACACCTGTAAAGGATTGGCTAGATAATTTGGGTAGGTTGGAAAGGTTGGTAGTGATGTTTGAGAATGTTATGTTTTGTGGTATTTACGGTGGCAATTCATGTTAAACATTCTGTTGGGATAGTGAGTAATATGAGATATCAGCAAAGATTAGAAAAAAAGTAATCTACTTTTGTAAACGTTTTTAGGTAGAGAACTTTTATGCTATTGGTAAGGTGTTGACACTCAGATGGTGTTTTAGAGTTTGGTGATCTACTACAATTACAAAAGGTTTATTTCTAATCATTTAGAATACGGAGTAGTTAGTATTAGCAGTTTCATAACAAATGAAAACCGGAAAAGCTTAAAGCAAAGATTAAAAGATCTCGTATTCGAAAGCAAGGAGTTAAAGTTTCTAGTTGGATTTTTCTACTTTTCCGGTATTCAGGCAATCTACAAGGAACTTGAAAAACTTTAAAATGAAGGCAAGCTAGAAGAAGAGCACTTGAAGATACTAGTAAGTCTTGATATAGACAAAAATGCTTACGGTATCTACAAAGTCGCAAAGTTAGAAAAAGAATTCAACATTGATTCTGCTGAAAAAGATTTTATAAAACCTCTAAAAATTACTTTCACATCTGGAAACCTGGATGGAAAGGAAATATACGAACAGATAGACTTCTTTATTAAACTTCTTCGGGAGCGCAAACTCGTAATAAGAAAAACAAAGGAGCCAAATCGCGCGAATTTATACCTATTCAAATTGAATAACAAGATTACACCAAATTTACTCATTACAGGTAGTAGTAGTAATCTAACTAGGGCAGGACTTGAGTCACGAAATGAGTTTAATGTTGAAATAAAAGATTACGGATTTGAAGAAGCAGAGAAGTATTTTGATAGTCTTTGGGAATCATCTATAGAACTTTCTCAAGAAGATGTTGTTAAAACCTTTGAATTTGAAAAAGAAACATTTATTAGAAAAATAAACCCTCTGAGAGCTTATGCTTACCTTACGTTTTTTTCTACGAAAAAGGATACAACATACTCAAAGATTCTGGAATACTGTGCTTTATCTCATCAAACAAATAGATGAGAGTAGATTACGGTGAAAAATTGAGAGAATTTCTTTTAGATAAAACAACAATCTTAAGGATAATTTATTTCGGAGACTTCCATGTGTTTGAGCAAGGAGTTGATACTTGTATAGTTCTTCTGAAAAAACAACCTTTACGGCCTGAACCGTATATTAACTTTGCTAATGTACCGTCAACACTCAAAAGTCTAAAGAAGCAATAATTTTTATAAAGGAGAACTAACAAATAACTAAACAGAGCCAACTCTCTAAAGAAGTTTTTGTTTTATCTGAAGATAGAATATTAAAACTAAAAGAAAAGATAGAAAAAAATAGGTAATTCACTCAAAGAGTAGAATGTTAAAATATATCGTGGTATCTTAACAGGTTACAACGAAGCATTTATAATTGACACTAAGACTAGAGATGTAATTCTTGATAGTTGTAAGACTGAAAAGTAGAGAAAACTTACTGAAGAAATTATTAAACCAGTTTTGAGGGGACGAAACATACGAAAATATTGCTACAAATGGGATGAATTATGGATGATAGTCATTCCTGCTGGTTGGAGTAATAAGAACAGAGGTAATCAATCTCCTGAAAAATTCTTTAAGACTGAATTTATCTCTCTATAACTATCTCATACAGTTTGCTAAAAGCGATAAAGGTAAAGGGAAAGGACTAATACGCAGAGATGATCAGGGAGATTATTGGTGGGAATTAAGATACTGCACTTATTATGATGAATTTGAAAAAGAAAAGATTATATGGCAGGAAATGAGTGAGCTACCCTCATTCTGTCTTGACAAAGACAAATTCTATGTAAATCAAACTGCTTATATGATGACAGGCAATAGACTAAAAGTTATACTTTCCGTGCTAAACTCAAAAATTTCTTGGTGGTATATTCAGCATATAGCATATTCTCTGTCAAAAAATGCTTACAGATGGATTAAACAATATGTTGAACTAATTCCTATATCAAAACTAATCTTGTCTAAAGACGATAAAATAATAAAACTACAACAACTAGTTGATCAAATCTCAAAGCTCAAATCTCAAAATCCTTTAAAAGGCACATCAGAGTATGAAGAGGAGATTGACGAACTTGTCTATCAACTCTACGAACTAACCCGGGATGAGATAAAGATTGTGGAAGAAAAGTAAAAGCAATTTGTGATTGAATAAAGCTTTTAGGGTTACTATACAAATAGTGTTCATATCAAGAGTTTAATTAGAAGATTTTGTTGGTATCCATTCATACTTTCTAAATCGCAATTTCTTAAATGTCCTTTGAAAGGTTGATATGCAGGTAATTGAAATATCCAATTTGAAAAAGAAATACTTTGGAGTTGAAGCTCTTAAAGGAATTGCTATGCAAATACATGAAGGTGAAACCGTCGGGCTTCTAGGACCTAATGGTGCTGGAAAAACCACGCTTGTTAAGTCTATTCTAGGCCTTGTTAAATTTGATGAAGGTAACATCAGAGTAATGGGGTATAGTGTACCTGAGGATCTAAAGCTTATTAAGATGTTTGTGGGAGTTGTACCTCAAGAAAATAATCTTGACAGTGATATAAGCGTTTATGAAAATCTTCTAATATATGGCGAAATCTTCGGACTTAAGCCAAAAAAGTTAAAACCTATCATTCTTTCACTCTTAGACGAACTCAAGATGTTAGATAAAATGAATGAGAATGTTGAAAATCTGTCGGGAGGTATGAAACGAAAATTGATAATAGCAAGGTCATTGATAAATGATCCGAAAATCTTAATCCTAGATGAACCTACTGTGGGGCTTGATCCAGAAATCAGAAAAAGTATATGGGATAAAATAATACACCTTAAAGAGAAAGGTAAGACAATTTTACTAACTACTCATTACCTAGACGAAGCACAGGCTTTGTGTGATAGAATATATATCATTGATAATGGAATAATAATTGAAAACGGTAGTCCAGAAGAACTCATATCTAGACATTTGCCTGCATACGCTATCGAAATATTTCCCAGGATACAATTACCAGAAGAGCTACAAAGTATTAAGAAGATAGAATTTGTCAATTACTTAATATTGTTTCACCAAGATCCAAACTATATTAAACATATGATTAGATCAAGAGGTGCAAAAAAGATCCATGTTAGACTAACTACATTAGAAGATGTTTTTTTATTCTTAACGGGTAAAAGGTTGGAGGATAAAGATGAAGTGGGTACCAATACTGAAGCGAAACTTTATAGCATGGAGAAAAAATTGGTATAGCATACTTTTTAGTTCAATAGAAACTATCATTATAATTCTAGCATTTGGTATTGGATTTGATAAAATTGTAGGACAGGTGGGACAAGTTAGATACATAGAGTTTATAATCCCTAGTATTGTAATTATACCTGCTATGAATAATTCATTTTTTGAAACAACATACAATTCGTTTTCGAAGATGTACTATGCTAAAATGTTTTACTCTTACTTACATACTCCTGCAACAACTATTGATATTTATATAGGTGAGGTTGCTTGGGGAGCGATAAGAGGTTTGATCTCTTCAATGATAAGTTTAGTAATAGTTGTCTTATCGGGTTTAACGCAACTTGATGTAGTTGAGATAACTATGCTGCTGTTACTTGCCTTTGTCATGGGAGTTTGTTTTGGGACTTTAGGAATGCTTCTTACTTCAGTGTCTCCATCCATGAATTTCTTTGACTATGTCTTCTACATATACTTGAGTCCAGTGATGTTTCTTTCTGGTACATTCTTCCCAATAACTGTTTTCCCAAATTTTGTTGAAAAAGTAGCGTTTATAATATCACCACTGTATCATAGCCTAACTATTTTTAGGACCCAAGCAGTGAACATAGAGAATGTTGTTTATCTGATATTGTTTATAGGAATATCAGTAATTCTAGGTGTAAAGTTACTTGAAAGAAGGCTTATAAGATGATTTACTTTTATCATAGTTTTCTAGGTAGTTTATGAGTTCAATTATCTTGGATTTTATGATATCTCTTATTTCTCTAACTTCTTCTATTGTCTTACCTTTGGGGTCGGGTATGTTCCAGTTGATATACTCTTTAGAAGGATAGTAAGGACAAGTGTCCCCACATCCCATATTTACGACGAAATCAAATGTTTTCACATCTAGATCGTTAAAACCTTTTGGTTTTTTGTTTAGAATTTTAATACCTACTTCTTCCATACATTGCCTAACTATTGGGTTTATTTCATCAGCGGGGTTAGATCCAGCACTGTGAGGAGCTATTATATGATTCCCAAGTTCTCTAGCAAATGCTTCAGCCATCTGACTTCTACCAGCGTTTTGTATGCATAAAAATAGTACGTTATACTTCATAGTGCCTCCTTGAGCAATATTTAGGAATAAAAATCAACTATTCTTTGACTTTGGTATATTATACAATTTATATCAAGATTTTCAACATATCTCAAACAAACTCTTAGATCGACAAAGGAATTGACAAATACTATTTCAAAGATATGGATTATCTAGAAAGTGGTTTTGTAGAGGCTACTTTAGGTTAATTAGTTACGTTGTTTGAGTGTTGACTTCTTGGTTATTCTGAGTTCTGTTAAATTTTGAGGTAGCCTTAATTTAAAGTTTGAGAGTTTTAATCTTAGCATATGGTATAATAAGAGTAAAATTTAAAAAGTTTTGATTGTGGAGTAGTAAAACAATATAATTTTAGTATGAAATACATATTAAAGAACCTAGATTGCCCAAATTGTGCTTTGAAGATAGAGGAAAAACTACAATCATCAGGGATTAATGCTAAAGTAGATTTTGGTACCCTTTCACTTATAACTGATGAAAAAGATATTGGTATAATTCAGAGATTGGTGAGTGAGGTTGAGAGTGAGGTTGTTGTTTTGAAGGTTAAGGATGATAATGATAAAAGTAACGATTTTTTGGGAGGGATTTTGGTTTCTTTACCTTTTATTTTTACCATTATTTATGGTATATTTCATGAAGCTATACATCATAATCTGTTAATTGATTTTGTAATTATTTTTATTTTGCTTGCTTTTGGTGGATGGAGAACATTTCTCAAAGCATATAAGAAGATAAGAAGTAGAGAGATTTTTGATGAAAATTTTCTAGTATCATTAGCAACGTTTTCTGCTATAGCGTTACATGAGACTTTTGAGGGATTATTGCTTATTACCTTGTTCAATGTAGGAGAATTTTTAGAAAACTTGGCTGTTAAAAAGGCTAGAAATAAGATTCAAGATACTGTTTCTGAAAACTTTAGTAAAGTCAGACTAAAAGATTCTGGTAATAGTGTGTTTGTGGACGCTAAAGATGTAAAAGTTGGTGATATAATGCTAGTTAAACCAGGTGAAAGAATATTAATTGATGGAAAGGTTGTGAATGGAAGTTCTTACATAGACAAATCAAGTATAACTGGAGAGCCTATACCAGAGAGTGTTTCGGTGGGTCACAATGTTATGTCAGGATCTGTGAATCTTAATGGGGTACTTGAAATAAAAGCTACATCTACTTTTAAAGATACTATCATGTACAAGATGCTTGAAGAGATAGAGAATAATTCTCAAAGAACAAAAACTGAAAAGTTTATATCAAAACTTTCAAGGGTATATACTCCTTCTGTAATTGTATTATCAGTTTTTGTTGCTATTGGAATGCCGATAATACTCGGAAGCTATGATTTTAGAGAGTGGATTTACAAAGGTCTTGTTGTTGTAGTTATATCTTGTCCTTGTGCTATAGTTATAAGTGTACCTTTGACGTACTTTAGGTCTTTAGGAGTATTAGCGAGTAGAAACATTCTATTCAAGAATACCTCAGCAATAGATGAATTAACAGAAATAAAAACCATATTTTTCGATAAAACAGGTACGCTTACAAAGGGTAAGGTGAGAGTAAAAAGTATCAATACTGTAGAAGGAATAAGTGAAGATGAATTTGCGAGATACGCTGTTTCATTAGCAAACTACTCAAATCATATACTTTCAAAGGCAATAGTTCACAATTTTGGTGTTAAGAGGAGTTTTGAAGATATAAAAGATGTAAAAGAAATACCAGGATATGGTATAATTGGTTTGGTCAATGGTAAAGAGGTACTGATAGGTAGTGATAAGTTGCTTCATGAGAAGAATATACTACATGATGCTTGTGTAAATAATTCAACTGTGGTTAATGTTGCAGTAGATGGTAAGTATATAGGGTATATAGAGTTTGATGATGATATCAGATTTGAAGCTAAAAGTGTATTTGGTACTCTTAGAAAACTTGGAATAGAAAAAATACTTATTCTAACTGGTGATAACAAAGAAAACTCTGAGAAAGTTGCTAATGTACTCGGTGTAGATGGATTATTCTTTGGTGCCAATCCTCAAGACAAAGTAAAAGTAGTAGAAGAATACAAGAATAATTATAAAGAGCCTATTGCCTACATTGGTGATGGTATAAATGATAGTATAGTAATGCTAAAATCTGATGTTAGTTTTTCGTTCAATACTCCCGTAAACTCAATGCTTCTTGCATCATCTGATGTTATTGTGAATAGTCCGGACCTTAATAGAATAGTGGATGCTTTCGTTGTTGCTAAAAACACAAGAAAAATTGTAATTCAGAATATAATTATTGCTCTTTTGGTTAAGTTACTGGTTACGGTGCTAGGTGTTGTAGGATTAGTTCATTTATGGTTAGCAGTGCTTGCTGATACTGGAGTTGCACTACTAACTATAGCAAATAGTATATTTAGAGATTTCTTAAGACATCGTCATAATTAGGCTCAGTAGCAATTTCCTTGACAATTTGCTTGTACTTAACTTTACAATTTTCATCAATAATAAAAATGGCTCTAGCAAGTAATCCAAGTTCTTTTATGTAAACTCCGTATTTTACACCAAAATCTCTGTCCTTATAATCAGAAACAGTTTTTACATGTTTTACTTCACTAACATCACACCATCTACTTTGCGCAAACGGTAAATCCATACTTACTGTGAGTATGACAACATCAGAAGATAACTTCTTTGCTATATCGTTGAACTTCTTTGTCTCTATGTTACAGACAGAAGTGTCTAAAGACGGAACTGAAGATATTATAACCTTCCTACCTTTAAAATCACTTAACTTTACAGGGTTAAGTGATGGATCATAAGTAACAAAATCAGGTGCTGTGTCACCTACCTCTACAAAATTCTCACCAACTAGCGTCAAAGGATTTCCCTCAAAAGTTATCATTCCTTTTACTTCTTTCATATTACCTCCTTAAACTCTAAAAATATACTTATTTAGTAGGGTTTTGTCAAGAATGTATTACTATAATTTTTGGAGAGGATTTGGGTTTTTGAAGATTGTATTATGATATTTTGTGTTGATAGTTTTTCTAAATAGTAGTAGTAGTAGATTATTCGCGTTGTTTATAGTTTTTTAATTGGATTTAGGAAAACATTTTGTGGTTAAGTGGGTAGATTTATTGGGGTTAGTGGTTATTAGTTTTCTAGGATACCTATTATCAAGTTATCTTCTCTGAAGTATTTTTTGAAAGTTTGTAGTATTAAGTCAGGGTTAACTTCTTCTATTGTTTTTATGAAGTTGTCGATTTCTTTGTAGTTTCCTAGTATTACTTCGCTCCATCCGATAGTTCCTGCTATTCCATGATTTTTCTCAAACTCGTATATTCTCTCGGCTTTTATTTTTTTCTTTACGACTTTTATTTCATCTTGAGTTGGTGGAGTATTGATAATAGAGTTTAGTATGGATATTATTTCATCTTTTAAGTTATCTGGTTTTGTGTTAGGATTTGCGGTTGCGAAGAAGTATGTTAAGAATGGGTATTTACCTAAGATTGTGCCGCCACTTACGTTTGATGCTAGTTTTTTGTTTACTACAAGTTCTTTGTACATTCTTGAGGTTCTTCCATCTGTTAAAATGTAGGAAAGTATTTCAAGTGCTGATATTTCTTTAGGAGATAATCTGTAGGATGGGGTTCTAAAACCTACTATTACTGCTTTAGATTTCACTTCTTTTATTGTTGTTTTAAACTCAACTTTTCCAGTGTTGAACTCCGATATATTTTCAACCTTTTTCTCGACTTGTGTAAGATTTTTTGAGCTTTCGTTAAATATTTCTTTTATGTGTCTTTTTAGTTCTTCCTTTTGGATATTTCCTACTACTACGAGCATAGCATTTTTAGGTGAATAGTAAATGTTATAGAACTCTACTAGGTCGTTGAGTTTGAGATTTTTTATGTCTTCTTCCCATCCTATTATTGGTCTTCTGTAATTTATTTTCTTAAATGATTTTGCTATAAAGTCTTCGAAGAATTGTCCAAAAGGATTATCTTCGTATCTCATTCTTCTTTCTTCTAGTATTACTTTCTTTTCGCTATTGAACTCCTTTTCATCAAAAACTATATCAAACATTACTTCTTTCATCATTTTTAGTACTTTTATAGTATGCTCAGATGGTATATCTACGTAATACATAGTGTAATCCCATGATGTTGCTGCGTTATCATTCCCACCTAGTGCTCTTATTATTTTGGAAAATTCACCAGGTTTTAGATTTTTTGTTCCCTTGAATGCCATATGCTCAAGGAAATGTGCTACACCTGATTTACCGTCGACTTCGTCAATTGCTCCTACTTTATACCAGATTTGTATTGAAACAGTAGGTAGGATGTTCCTTTCAACTAAAACTACTTTAAGCCCGTTATCAAGGTAAAATTCTTCGAGGTTTAGATCCATAATACTATCTCCTGTTACGATTCTATGTAAAAAAATGACAAAAATCAAAAGTAAGACATTCCTGTAGAAAGACATACTTAAATAAATGATAAATAAGTAGTTGTTTCTTTATGAAATTAACACAAGATTTAGTAAAATCATTAGGTAAATACATAATTTACTAGGAATGTGATTAGAATTTTGAAGAATTAGTGTATGTTAAAAAATGATTTAGTTTTCTTCTCAACCTCCTGAAGTCGTTTTCTTCGTGCTGATAGGAAAAGAATAGAATGTTACCCTTAGTTATTATGCCTTCTTGAAGTAGTTTTATGTTTAATTCTTCAGCAGAGTTTTTTATTTTGATACAATACGGAGATATATCATCAGCGGTGCCTAGCTCAACAAATTTTGATAACCATCTTTTAGATAGTTTTTTTAATTCACTCAGTTTATTTTCAATCAAAAATTTTTCTCTAAGTAGGTAGTAATATCCAAACATAGCGTCAAATTCAGTTATTCTGGATAGAGGATGATTTTGTATTTTAGTTCTAGATAGTAAGATAAAAAACCTACCTAATCCTAGTACAACATGTTCGATGTCTAGGTTATTTAAGGTTTTCAAAATTTGTGGATACCTGATACCCCTACCAAGGAATAGTAAATTTGTTGTTTTTGGTATTTCCGAATAGTTTAGGATTTCGTCAAATGGTTCAGATACATTAGGTTTCTTTGATAATTTGCTTTTTCTTATCTGTGTTAGTAAGAACTCTGAGTTGACGATGATTTCATCGTTTATCACTTCTTGTATTAGATGATTCAAGTTTTCAATATCTCTGGTAAGCATTATTGTGTTGAATTCGAATATTTCTCTGAGTAACTTTAGAAACCTATATGTAAATATCCCGTTTGTATAAGATAGTATGGTGGTTTTTAGATAGTTTTTTGTCATTTTTGTTAAGTATTTATCAGAGAAACCTAAGTAGTATTTGCCGTAATCAAGAAAGAAATCAACGAATTTCTGTTCCATTATGTCGTAGATATAGCACCGCTTAAACTTTCTAGGTAATATATTTTTTGAGAGTAAGTAGTTAGGGTAATGAATAAAATTTTCTATGAACTCTTGAGGCTTGGTTTTGTGGTTTTTGAAGTTTTCTGGTGATGGAAATTTAGACATATTTAACTCACTGCTAGTACTTCTTCTAAGGTTGTTAGTCCTTTCTTTACTTTATCCATACCTGAATCTCTTAGAGTTTTCATTCCGTTTTTTCGAGCAATTTGTTTGAGTTCAAATGAAGATAAGTTTTTTAGTATTGCACTTTTTATCTCTTCGTTTATTTGAAGCATTTCAAATATTGGTATTCTTCCACTGAAGCCTGTTCTATTACATTTACTGCATCCTACAGGTTGGAATATCTTTTCGTTTGGCGTGAAATAGTTTCTGATATCGTCACTTAAGTTAACAGACTTTATGCTTACTTCTGATTTACAGTTATTACATAGTTTCCTTACAAGTCTTTGAGCAATCACTAAGTTTAGTGTTGAAGATACAAGATAAGTTGGAATTCCCATGTCAATTAACCTTGTGATAGAGGATGAAGCATCATTTGTGTGTAGAGTCGATATTACAAGGTGTCCTGTAAGTGCTGCTCTTATGGCAATTTCTGCTGTTTCAGTATCTCTTATTTCTCCTACCATTATTACATCTGGGTCATGTCTTAGGAATGCTCTTAATGCATTAGCAAATGTAAATCCTATATCAGGATTTACTTGTATCTGTTCAATACCTTCTATTTGGTATTCAACAGGGTCTTCTGCTGTAATTATTTTTTTGTCAAACTTCTTTAGAAAATTGAGTCCTGCGTAAAGTGTGGTAGTTTTGCCACTACCTGTAGGTCCTGTAACAAGTATCATTCCGTTAGGCTTGAGTAATGCTTCTTTGAACACTTTAACTTCTTCGAGTGTCATGCCTATTGAAGATAAGTCAGATATTATAGCAACATCTTTTGAAAGTATTCTTAAAACCACATTCTCGCCATATATTCCTGGAATTACGGATACTCTTATATCGATATCTTTTCCCATATATTCAAACTTTATTGCTCCATCTTGTGGTAACCTTCTTTCAGATATGTCTAGTCCCGACATGATTTTTATTCTTGAAACTACAGCAGGATAAATTTGTAAAGATGGTCCCTCAGCTTTGTATAGTTTTCCATCTATCCTATATCTCAAAGTAACCTTATCTTCATAGATTTCTAGGTGAATATCACTTGCCTTGCGATTTATGCCTTCTATTATTATATTGTTAACCGTTGATATAACTTTTGAGTCTTCTTTGATTTGAGTATTTTTATTTTTTTTATCGAAAATTTCCTTTTTTTCAACAATTTTGCCTGATAATAAACTTTGAAGATCATTTATGTATTCTCTTATTGCCGAAGTTGTAGCGAATCTAGTTTCAACATGTTTTCCTGTTATAAACCTTATTTCGTTTATAAGATCGAAGTCTGATGGATTGTCAATAGCTACAACTATAAAATCGTCCCTAAAGTCAATTGGAGCTACTATCTTTTTCTTACAAAAATCGATTGGTAGTAGTGAAAGTAGTATTTGAGCTTTTTCAGCAGTCGGTAATTCTAGTGAAGTTTCGAATTTTATATTGAATTGTAGAGAAAGTATCTCGTATAACTTTAATTCATCAATTTTTCCTTCTTCTACAAGAATTTCGCCAAGTTTTTTATTGGTAGTTTTTTGTTTGTGTAAGTATGATGTGAGTTCCTCGGGGGATATTACTCCCATTTCTACTAAAATATCGCCTAGTGCCATACAGAAGATTATATTCAATAATGACAACATATGTAAAATTTTTGGTTTTTTATGAAATTCTTAGTCATTTAGAATGAGATATGGTTAGTTAATTAGTGTCTGTAGTTATGATCTTACTTATCGTCCTTCTTATACTACTTACGAAATAAAAAATCAGTAATCTCTAGATATACTTTGTAAATTCTTTTGCTTTTCTATATGAGAAGTTTTCTTATCTCATCAGAATGCTTACTAATGCAATCAGATAATTAGTGTACTTTTTATTCGTCTTTGCCTTTGAGTAATCCTTAATAGTTACCTTAAGTGTCTTGTTGTAACGTTGTAGAAAATAATTATCAAGTATGATGACTGACCAAAATTGTTTCTAGGTAAGGGTGTTTGTATACGTGTTTGTAAACTTTCTTTTTCTTAACTTGTTCTTCAAACCATTCAAATTTATTTAGCGCTATTGATGAAATTGATCTTGAAGGTTAATACTTTAATGGGTTATTATAAGGTTTGGTATTCGTTCTTTTTGGGGGTATACATGAGGGTCAGGATAAGTTTTGCGTTGAAGAGTGCTTTTGTGATATCTTTGATAGTTTTTATAGTAGTTTTTGGGATAATAAATTTTATCATGAATTCGTTCTATTCGATGGTTCAAA
>JAOAHF010000016.1 GCA_026415355.1 Brevinematales bacterium | reverse complement strand
GATATAAACAGTGGAGTGGTCGGATATTCTGATGAAATATTCACTGTCAAGGGATTCTTCAAGAATAGAGCGATTAAGTTTAGAAATTCACATTCCGAGATGTTCTTTAGTTATCTTCCATCTCTCCAACTTTTCTCTTCAACATTCTCAAGAGCACACTGGTTTGTTCCATACTTCCTATACCCAGTAGAATTTATTGATGGTTCAGTTGAGACTTTTTCAACTGCCAGAGAAGATACTACCAACTTAGTGTATGGTGGAAAAGATTACTATGGAATGTATGTAAGCTATTTTGATGGTATTATTGATATAGAGGGATATTTTGCAAAGAATATATATGGTAGTATTGGAGATTTTCAAAATTCATCGTTTTTCAGTCTTTTTACTACTGGTAACTTCGGAGGTTTTAAAATAGGTGGTGCTGGTAATGTAGGTATTGGAGATATATATATTGGAGCTCTATATAGAGAGATGACTACGAATAACCTAGGTTACTTAATAAAGACAAGCGACTATAGGTGGTTTTATCCGTTACCAGTTAATAGTAGTAATAACTATACTGTTTCTTTGCCCTACATAGCCGTGTTTCCTGCTTCCTACGCTTTTATAGGAGGATATATTTCTTTTGATATAGTAAATCTTGCATATCTAGGTCTTGAAGGAGGAGTTATCAGAAATTTGATATATACTGGAACGAATAGGACGGAAATAGGTAGTATATATGCTGTTGGTGGTTTGATGTTTAAAGGTATAGAAGGTATCAAGGCTGAAATTTCAGGTTTAGCAGTTTTGCCTTAAAATCCTTCAAATATAACAATGGTAGGTATTGATTTTAAGTCTTATACATACTACAATATTTCCATTATTACTGATGAAGATGAAGTTAAGACATTGCTAAAATTGAGTTTGAGGGATAACAAGCTTGAAAAGCCCTCAAAATCAGTTACTACTGTTGTTGGTATAGGTAACGTTGGATATCTCGGAGGAGATGTATCTATTGATTTATTAGGTTACATTAACAATAGTTCTATATGGGACTCAGTAATCTCTCTATCGACAAACATCCTTTACAGTGATTTGAGGTTGTATACTGGATATAGGCTTTCTTCACTATTTGACAGTAAGACTAGAAGGGAAATAGGAGATAATCTGTGGCTTAAAGTTGGAGGTAGAAGCTTTGTTCAAGTGGGTAACGTTAACGTTGGTAATGTTGGAGAAAATGTATTTTTAACTCCATATATAGGTATATGGTATCAAATACCGAAGGTAGATTCCTATATTACTATTTCATATGGGTGGTATGGCATGATTAGTGTTAATGATTTAGATTTAGGAAGAGGATTAGAAGCGATTGTCATAATGTATAACGGAGCTAAAGATTTTAGCAGTGGTTTAATAATGCCTGATAATATAAGTTCTACTGTCTACTCTGATGGAAAGATGTTAAATACTGGTGAATACAAGCTTGCTGTAGAGCCTGCCATAAGGTTTGATATGTATATTAAGTATTAAGGAGGTGTTTTATGAAAAGGTTTTTATTTCTTTTGATTAATATTGTGGTGCTTATTCCTGTGTCATTTGGTGCTGTCAAGTTTAAGGGAGATCTGATTACTATAGGTGATTTTAAGTACATGCAATCTAACTATGTGTATAATAATGTTCCAACTGACTCATACTTGGGGCTTGATAATGTTGAATTTATAGTTAATTTTAGGGTATTACTCGAATTGACTTCTGATATTTATGGAATTGCTAATGTTATTGTACAGCCTACCACAAAGTTTAAGCATGCTACCATTGACAGTTTGATGATAAATTATTTACAAAAAGCTTCGAAAGTGAAGATAGTGCCTTTTTATAGATATAGGGTTGCTAGATTCTATGATCCCGAAAATAGTATAAAATATTTTAATTCTTGGGTTATTTCTTCTAGTGTTTTTGGAGTAGGTAATATTACAAATAGTAAAGTTGATAATGATGGATTTTATGTTGATTCTTCATCTCTCGCTGAAGCTGGTGGAATACCATACATTTTAAGGCCTGTTGAATTTATGGATGGTACTATTGTTGCTATGCCTGGTATGGCTGAGGATACTACTAACCTTTCACTTGTAGGTAGAGATTTGGGTGGATTTTATGCAGAGCAAAGAGCAAAAGGATATATGTGGCAGATATTTTTGGGGTCTTACTTTATAGATGGGAGTGAAGGAGCTCTTAACTTATCAGGTGGTGCCAATGTTAGACTGGATGTTTTTGAAATTGAGGATATTGCCCAGATCAGCTTAGGACTTATTGGAGATTTCTATAGGTTTTCAGGAGCTTCTCTGAATAATTTTGAGATAATGAATGCTTATATTTATACAATTCCGAATATGAGGTCTTTTGCTGCTTTGTATAATTATGGTGGATATATAGAATGTGATACTGATTATTTTAATTTGTATGTTAAGTTTACTTTAAATTCTCAAGGACAATTGCTAAATAATATGACTTTTAATGAAGCACTTAAGGGAGATGGTTACAGGATTAGTGGAGGAGTATTTTCAGATATAATAGAAGGTAGTTTGATACAATTAGGGGGTAGTTATTCTAGTTATAGACTATTTACGAACACGAATATAAGTGTGAAACCTGAAGCTGCTTCTAGAATTGATTTCTTTTCTAAGGTTAGCGGTAGTTATGAGTTACTATTTGGTGGATATTTTAATTTTGTGGGTGAGTTTACTTACTTCATGGAAGACTTACTAAATAGGTACAATGTTTTTCCATACTTTAACGTTTCTTCAACGTATTTTATAAATGGTGGAATGATTGGTAAGATAGGAATTGGAGTTTACGATTTACTGAATTTTATAGGTGTATCTGTTTTAGGTGCTTATGAGTCTATTTATTTCAATCCTGTTGTTAACAATGTAGTTGACAAAAATAAAATAGGGAATATTACGAGAATTTCTTCAAGAGCTAATTTGGGAATTGAAGTAGTAGAAGGTTTTACAATTAACTTGGGAGGTGCAATATTCATGTGGAGTGATGATTTGACATCCAAAGGATTCGTACCTGGTACTGTTAAGAAAGACTTGAACTTAATGTATTATGCTATTTCTCCTAATGTTGTTTATAAGCCTAGTGATTATGTATTGGTTAGGGTAGGTTATGGTTATCCTATCTTGGGAGATACTTATGATATAGATTACGGTATTATTTCAGATTCTCTAGAAATGAATTTCTACAAAAATCAAAATAATCTGTTTGAGGGTATATATGGTTGGTATGTTTTGCAAAACTTGCCTAGAATTTATGTTGACTTGAAAATTAGTTTTTAGTAATGTATTAAAATGGAGGTAGTTTATGAGAAGCCTAAAAGTGGTTCCTGTAATGCTTGTGGTGATCGTTTTGAGTATGTTTTTGACTTCTTGCTTACTATGGGATGTTCTTAAAGATAGATATATCCCTTATGAAGTAGTTGGTAAGGATCCTGAAAGTGGTAAACTTATAGTGAGGTTTACGTTTGATAGGCCTGCTGCTACTACTGTTCATTTAGCTGGTCAGTTTAATAATTGGACTGCTCCCCCATCTCAAGGTACTCCAGGTACTGATAATGTTCCAATAGAAATGAAAAGAGATGAAAAGACTGGTTATTGGACAGTAGAATGGAAAGTTAAGCCTGGTAGATGGCAATATAAGTATGTTATAGATGGTGGTGTTGTTTGGTCTGAGGATCAGGCAAACCCACTCAAGGAAAACGATGGTTTTGGAGGATATAACTCTGTTATGATTATAAACGAGTAAGCTAAGGGGAGATGATCCCCCTTCTGATTTTTTTGCTTGATTTTAATTAGGTATAGTAATGTATCTCAAGGAAAATAAAGGAGAATGATGAAGTACGTTATCTCTTGAGGATTTTTGGGTTCTCTTCCCTGAGGGTAATTTAAAAATTGTGTGTTTAAAAGGGTTTGGTATCGGTATTTTACCTTTCCTTATTCTTTAGAGCTTTGTATCACTAGATTGTTTGTTAATTTTTATCTGAAAGTGTAATTTTTAGATAAGATTTTCCAGTGGATATTAGTCAAGGGGTTCTTTTCTTTGATTGTTCGTTAATCTACTATGGATTTCATTTATTACATTTTCTATTTTTGATTTTATTTCACTTTGTCCAGGATCTAGTTTTATTTGGAACCATATGTCTATTCCTTTTAAGAGATGTTGATTTAAACGTAATACTTCTGTTGTTATACGTCTAATTCTGTTTCTTTTAGTTGATTTCTTGTTAACTTTTTTACTTATCGATACTGCTATGCGAAGCATGTTTTGATTGTTTCGAATAAATCTTACTATCCAAAATTGTGATTTTATGATTTTTCCATTTTGTAGTAGATTCCTAAAATCTTTTAATTTCCTTATCCTGTGAAATTTCACTGGAAACTTGAGACTATTTCCTCCTTGATTTAAGTTCTTCATAAATTTTGTGAATTGGTATTTCGTAGTATCCTAGTACTAGTAGTGAGTGAAATATGAGATCTGCTATTTCGTATATTATTTCCTTTTCATTTGCGTTTTTTGAGGCAATTATGAATTCACCTGCCTCTTCAGCTACTTTTTTAAGGATTCTGTCAATACCTTCTTTCATTTTTTTGGCTACATAGGAATTTTCGGGCATTGTTCTTTTTCTGTTTATTATGACTTCGTAGATTTCGTTTATTATTTCTGGTGAAGCTTTTACTTCTTCGTTGTTTTTATAAAAACAACTATAGTTACCTGTATGACAGGTAGGTCCTACAGGTTTTACTTTTACTAGTAATGTATCGTTATCACAGTCAAGTGTTATACTTTCAACAATATGGTAGTTGCCAGATGTTTCACCCTTGTTCCATAAACTATTTCTAGATCTACTCCAAAACCAAGTTTTACCTGTTTCAATCGTTTTTTCTAAAGCTTTTTTATTCATGTATCCTAACATTAATACACTTCCTGTTGTTTGATCTTGTATAATAGCAGGTATCAATCCTTTCTCGTTAAATTTAACTTCTTCCAAAAGAAAATTTATACTCACCATAGTTTTAGCATATTAAATTAGATAACTTCTCTATATCAATATCAGGAACCTCAAAGTCCGACTCGGCAAACTCTCTTACTTTTTTTCTACCTTTTTCTGTTATTGAGAACAACATCTTTCTTTTATCATCTTTTCCTACTTCCCTAATTATAAATCCATTTTTTTCAAGAGTGTCTATTATTTTTGACATCCTTGATTCTGAAATACCCATTTCCTTTGATAATTCTCCAGCTGAGAGTTTTACAACGTTTAGCAGACACAAAACCATTATTTCGTTAGCGGTTATCCCGAATCTCTTTTTTATATTTCTTTCCAACCTATAAACTGTTGAAAATATTCTCCTCAAACGGCATATATTTTCCATTTTGGACCTCCGAAAATTTTATAACATGAAAAATTATTAAACATAACTTTTTATATTGTCAACTAAGAAAGAAGAGTTTAGATGAATTGTAAAATTGCTAGGAAAATAAAGCAAGAAGGGATTTAAGTAATGTATAAAATATACCTATCTGGGAGTTTGAGTTATACTATAGATTTTTATTTTGTTACTAATTGAATGTAATTTCTATATATCATTCATACTAATTGCATGAATTTTGAAATTTTGAACTTAACTCTTTCTGCGAGAAGTATAGATGAATGTAAGAGAGTTCAACTTATGATAAAAGACCTTATCGAAGAAAGGGAGATAGATATTTCTTCTGTGAAAACTATAGGTGGGGTAGATGTTAGTTATAAAGATGATTATGGTATAGGTGTTTTAGTTATAGTTGATGCTAAAGAGTATAAAGTTATTGATATATTAGTTAGTAAAAGCAAAGTTAGTTTTCCTTACATACCAGGTTTTTTGGCATTTAGAGAAATTCCTATTATTATTGATACTTTTAACTTAGTGTCTGAAGTACCTGATGTTGTAATAGTTGATGGGCAAGGTTTTGCCCATCCTCGTAGGGTGGGGATAGCAACTCATTTAGGGACTATTATTCAGAAACCTACCATAGGGGTAGCAAAGTCTTTGCTATATGGTCAGTATGTTGATATACCTAACGTAAAAGGATCTGAAGGAGATATTTTTGATCCTTCTACAAAAGAGATTATAGGCAAGGTTATTAGGACAAAAGTTTCTTCAAAGCCAGTTTTTGTTTCAATTGGTAATTATATTAACTTGAAACAATCGGTTGAGATAGTTAAAAAACTTTCTGATTTAGATGATTGTAGGCTTCCGATTGTGTCTATGATTGCTGACAAGATTTCGAAAGAAGAAAGGAAAAAGATTTAATCTTCAACGATTATACCTATTTTACCATTGTATAGAATGTTATGATTTTCATCACTTGATAATATCTTCTCTATTATACTGTCTTCGACTACTATGTCTGTTTTATTTTCTCCAGCTATTTCGACTGGAAAGATAAGTAAGATATTATCTCCGAAGATTTCACTTTTTATGGCTTCTTCCAGAGATTTGAAGACATTTATATACTTTTCTTTACCTTTATAGTCTGCGTAACTGTATATAAGTTTACCAGATTTTGAGACTATTTTCATTGATAAAGCTAGATTTAGCTTATGTTTTTTGGTTGATATTATGATACCTGTATATTCTTTGGGTTCAGATAAATTTAGGAATTCCTTGTAGTTTCTTGGAATTGATGGTAATTTTAGGATTTCGAATATACCTTTTTCTCCGAATATATCTATTGTATATCTTGACATGACTTTGCCAGAGAAGTATCTAA
Source organism: Brevinematales bacterium (assembly GCA_026415355.1). Lineage (NCBI taxonomy): Bacteria > Pseudomonadati > Spirochaetota > Spirochaetia > Brevinematales > Brevinematales bacterium. Next base: position 33,408 of record JAOAHF010000016.1, on the reverse strand, counting down.
AATTTTGTATTTCAGTTTTTTCCAAAAGTGATATTATGTTTTCTCTCTTTTCTGGGAATATTGTTAAGATATCTTCAACTTTTCTGTTTTCGTCGAACGTTATACCAGAGATGTTGTTAAGAGCTTCTGAAACTATTTTCCTTTTGATAGTATATTTTAGCCTATTGATATCTTCGGCGAAGGTTCTGCTAACTAAGAAATTTTCGGTAGAGATATAGTCTATTACTATTACTCCTTTAGTCCAGTCTATGTATGAGTTAGTTGATATGTTTTTTATAACTCCTCCAAATGTTTGAGTAGACAACATTATTAGTGTTACGATTTGTAGTATTTTCTTCATACACTTGTAATATTCGGAAGTTGATTTAATATCTCTAGGTTTGAATTGATTGGTAACCGATAGGCAATATCTGAGCGAGTAATGAGCGGGAAACGGGACTCGAACCCGCGACCCTCGGCTTGGAAGGCCGATGCTCTACCAACTGAGCTATTCCCGCGAGATTACGACTTAATTATGAATTTACATTTTCTTTTTTTTCAAATTCCAATTTTGCTAAATATGTTTAAAGATTGGAGGTAGTTCACTTAAAATTAAGGAATATGAAGAGTTTTGAAGGTAAAATTTCTGGAAAAGGTTTGAAAGTAGGGATAATAGTAAGTAAGTTTAACAAATTGATAACTGAAAGATTACTTGATGGTGCTTTGAATCTTCTCAGACAAGTTAGTGTTGAAGAAGATGATATAGAAATCTTTTGGGTTCCTGGTACTTTTGAGATCCCAATTACTTTAGAAAAGATACTTTCGAAAGGTAAATTTAATGCCGTTGTTTGTTTAGGTACTTTGATAAAAGGTGAAACTCCGCATTTTGATTATATAGCTACTCATGTTACAAGACTCATAGTTGATTTATCGGTAAAACATAAAACACCTGTTAGTTTTGGTATAATAACTGCAAATACACCTGAAGAAGCAATAGATAGAGCGGGTATGAAAATGGGTAATAAAGGTATTGAAGCTGCATTATCTGCTGTTGAGATGGCAAATTTAGTTAAATTAATAGATTAATTTCATAGTTTGTTTCTAGAGTTTTTAAAAAATACCACTATGTAAATGGTTATTGACAAAATAATTGATAATGTAATATCAATAAGGTTCAGTGTTTTTTATAAGGTAGTTGTAATATATATTTTTCTTGAACAAAATTGACGTATATAGCTTGAAATCAGCAGTATCTTTTTGGTAATTTTTAATTAGGATTTTTTAACATATAATATTTTTATTTAGTTAACCTAGGTGAATTTGTATCTAGTTATATGGCTTTAAGATTATATTTATTGGAATTCCAACAAATTTCTCTAGTAATGCTTTGTCCATATCTTCTACTATTAGTTCTTTTGTTTCATTTCCACAACATAGAAATATGTTGATCCTGTCTCTTGTAAACTCAACATCAACAAACTTCGAATTGAAGTTTGTAGCACTACATATTGCAAAAGCTAATCTGACAAATCCTGAGAGTTTATTTATTAACATTTTATCGTGATCTTTTAAATTAGTGTACCATTTGTGAGAATACTTTGGTATTGATCTGGTATGATATCTTGTTACTATTGCTATAAGTAGCTTTTCTTTTGTTTTTATTTCATGTATTTCTGCATTGGCGAATATTTCCATAGAAGCTTTGTGGTAGATTTCTTTAGATGAGACCTTCCCAATATCATGTATCAAACATGATCCTTTAATGATAAACTCCTCGACGGGTTCGTAAACTAGTAAATTGAGCTTATCAAAACTCCTATAGATGTTAACGGCTATTTCTGCCATGACTTTTGATTTTTCAACTTCTCCCCCATGAGATACAACAAATTCTTCGATATATTTAGTTATTCTTTCATATCGTTCTATTTCTGGTGGATGTAGGCTTTCATCGATTTTGTTGAGTTCTCTCTGTATATTGTTAATTCTATAATCAACTCTTATGTGTCTATCCTTAAAGTTTTCTATGGTGTCCTTCCATATATTCCTTCTATTGTTCAAGAAAGATTCAACAAAATCTTTTTTTCTTGAAACTCTTAAACTAGTCTTTGAAAGTATACTTACTAGTGTTATTACATCTCTAAAGTAGCTTAAGCTCTTTTGAAAGTCGTTTATAAACTTTAAGTTTTCTTCTATCTCTGAATGTAAGCCTTTTTCATCGATGTGTGAGAAAAATATTTTAAGAAGCCAGAAAGCATATTTCATGTTTTTAACTTTTGCTCTTGCTCTGTTAAATAATTCGTAACTAGGTTCTAGCATAAATGATAGTTTTGCGAATTGGTATTCATTTGTGATTATCTTATATATCTTGTATATGTCTTTAAATCGTATTTTATATTTAGGATTTTCTAGTTCATCTAATAGTTGATTTACTGTTTCTACATACTTATCGAGTGAGTGGGATATCTTTTTGTATGCTTCTTTCATGTATTTGTGTCTTTTGGTTGAAAAATCTTTTACTAGAGATCTTGGAGACTTTTCGTTGTTTAATAGCCCTATCATTGTATCCATGTCTCTTACCTTGCCAAGGCTTTTGGCTATTTGATATGTGTAAATATAAAACCTTTTTAGAATACTTATATTGTGTAATTTGTATAGAGATCTTACCAGTGAAGAAAGTTTTAGAGATCTTGTTCTAATTAGATGGACTGTTTGTTGAGATACGTTGCCTATTTCTCTGTAGGTATCAATAAACCTTTTTAAGTTGTATATCAGGACTTCAGAGTCCTTTAAGAGGATGTTTTTTATGTCTAAATGTGCGTTTTCTATTTGGTTTTTAGTTGATTTTAGCATAAATATTCATACATCATTTTAAATTAAAAATCCTCTAACTTTCAATGATATAGGTTTTAGGCTTGTAATTGCTCTCTGAAATAGATTTTTTTGTGGAAAAGGTTAGATTTTGTTTAGAGAGGTGTAAATGTATGGTAATTAGAAGGATTTTGCAGAGATGGTAGTATATTTTTAGTTTTGTTTAGTGAGGTGTTGTATGAATTTGGATGAGATTTTAGAGAGGTTTAATGAGGAGATTTTGGAGGTTGAAAAGGAACAAGATATTACTAGCATTAAGTCGAAATATTTAGGGGGTGTTATAAAAAACCTTTTGAATGGTATAAAAAATGTTGAACCATCTCAAAGAAAAGAGTATGGTCAGAAGGTTAATCGATTGAAAGAATATATAGAGAACAAGATAAAAGAAAAATATGATGAGATAAAAAGAAAGTTAATTGAGGAAAAGTTAAAATCTGAATGGGTGGATTTATCTCTTACTAGGCTTTATGATATTCTACCAGTAAAGCATCCTGTTAGTATTGTGAAAGAGGATATTTCTAGGATATTTTCGGAGATGGGGTTTAGTGTTGTAGAGGGGCCTGAGATTGAACTTGATAGTTATAATTTTGATAAGCTGAATATTCCTCCTGATCATCCTGCTAGAGCAGATCATGATTCTTTTTATTTAAATTCAAAGGATATAGTTGAAAAGTATCTTTTGAGAACTCAGACATCACCCGTCCAGGTGAGAGTTATGGAGAAATACGAATATCCTGTTGCTATTGTTGCTCCTGGTAGATGTTATAGAAGGGATACTGTTGATGCAAGACATTCTCATACTTTTCATCAAATAGAGGGGTTGTATGTTAATACAGATGTTAGGTTTTCTGATTTAAAAGGTGTTATGGATGTGTTTGCTAAAAAAATGTTTGGTCCTAAAACAAAAACTAGGTTTAGAACTGATTTCTTTCCATTTACTGAGCCTAGTGCGGAGTTAGCAGTAACTTGCCCGGGGTGTAGTGGTAATGGATGTAATGTTTGTTCTTATACAGGGTGGCTTGAGATAGCGGGATGTGGTATGGTTCATCCTAAGGTTTTTGAAAACGCAGGATATGATCCAAGCAAAGTAAAAGGCTTTGCATTTGGCATGGGAATCGAGAGAATAGCAATGGTCAGATATAACATAACAGATATTAGGCTTTTCTATGAAAATGATGTAAGATTCCTAAGACAGTTTTTAGGTGTTTAGTTACTTTATCTCTTTGAGTTTTGCTTCTTTTCCTATCTTGTCCCTCAGATAGTATAGTTTGGCTCTCCTTACTTTAAATCTTCTAACAACTTCAACTTTTGCTATGAGAGGAGAGTAGTATGGAAATATCTTCTCAACTCCTACACCATATGATATTTTTCTAACAGTGAAAGTTTTTGATAGACCTGAACCTTTTATTGCTATTACTAACCCTTCAAATATCTGTATCCTGTCTTTACCGTCTGCTTCTTTTATTATTTGGTGTACTCTAACTTGGTCTCCGACTCTGAATTCATCATATTCTTTTTTGGATAAAAACTTATTGTTGACATATTCTATTAGTTTAGACATATACTCCTCCTTATTTGGACACTAACTCGACTAGTTTTTTGAAAACTTCTTTATTCTCTATAGCCATATTTGATAATGCTTTTCTATTTATTTTTATGTTATGTTTTTTAAGCAATCCCATAAATTTGCTGTATGTTAAGCCGTATTCTCTCACAGCGTTGCCGATTCTGATAATCCATAATTTTCTGAAATCTCTTTTCTTTAATCTTCTGTGCTCCCATGCGTATTGAAGAGCATGCATTAAAGATTCTTTTGCAGCTCTGTATCTTCTATTTCTTGCTCCTCTATGCCCTTTTACTGCCTTTAGTATTTTCTTTCTTCTTTTCCTGGATGGTACTGAGTAAACTACTCTCATAGTATTTCTCCTAAATGTGCTTGTAATTTTATAGAATTATGCCAAACAATTTCAAACTCTTTGATTTTACATTTCTTACTTCATTTAGATTCAACTTGAAATGCTTTATGTTATCCTTCTATACTAAAGTTATGTATGAGTGTAGTTATAAGAGTAGTTTTCATAATTACTTTGTTTTTGATGTTTAGTTTTAGCTCTTATCCTTTTATTCTTTCTTATAAACTTTCAACTAATAACATATATAGACTCAAAGTTTATACTAGGCAGGATATTTATATAGATGGTTTGTTTTTTAGAACTGTTGAAGCTATGTCAAAAATAACTATGCAACCTTATGGTTATCGCAAATATAATGGGGAAGATTATATTGTTGTTAAATATATGTTTTATTACCTAACTAAGAAACAGAGTGTTGATGTTGAATATAGACTTTCAAGGGTTGATGAGGTTGATTACTTGATAAACGAAGTTGGTAATATGATTGTACTTAGTGATAGTTATTTGCCACCTAGGAGGAGTATACCTTCATTTGTAAGATCTCCTATTGCGAAAGGTATGAAATGGCAATCTGTTGGTGAGGATATTATAACAGAGAGGGATGAAATAGTTAGAATAAAGAGTGTAGTCAACTACTCTATTGATGATATAGTAATGAAAAATGGAAGGAATATTGCTATTTTTAATGCTGATTATGGTTTTATGTTTAACAATCCGGCAGGTAAGTATGTAAAGGATATAAACTTTAAATCATCAACTAAGTATAATTGGGATGTTTTGGAAGGTATCTTTTCTGAATATAGAGAGATTTTTGATATAACAAAGACATACCTTCCAGGATACAGTTATAACTCAACAAGACATCAGGGGAGTTCCGTTGGAATCATGGAAGTTGTACCAATAAATATTGCTAAGCAATATAAACTTGCTAGGGAGATTGAAAAGCTAGGTTCTGATGTTTCTGTATCTCCACCCGAGGATAATGAAATAAAAGTTAGTATATCTGATATACTTTTTGATGTTGGTAGTTTTAGTATTAAGCCAAGTTATAGAGATATGATTGTTAATTTAGCAAATATACTTAAGCAGTATAATGAGGTTGATGTGGTTGTTGAAGGGCATACTGATGATAGAGGGACTAGGGATTTTAATATTACTCTGTCTGAAAATAGGGCGAAAGCAGTCGCTAATATTCTTATACAAAGTGGTATAAAGAGTGATAGGGTTTCTTACCGAGGATACGGACCAGATAAACCTATACTGCCTAACACAACTGATGAAAATAGGGCTAAAAATCGTAGAGTTGAGATAAAGTTAATTTGGGGGAAGTAGTGTTTTTATTTTATAATTGTAGTTTACTGAGTGATAGGGGGTTTTCGTATGTTTTTTAGGAATAGATATAAGGACGTAAAACCTTTAAACATTGCTTTAGTATCTGACAACATAAATTGGTTGGTAGAGGATGATTTTAATATTTTTGACTTTGAGAAGTATTTTTTAATTAACTTTGCTAGTTCTTTGAGGGACTTAGGAAATAATGTAGTTGTTGTTTTACCTTGGCATAGAAGTATAGATGAGAATTTTGTATCTCAAAATATGGTTTTTCAGAAAAGTGAAAAGATTGTAATATCTGAAAGAGAAGGAAAAGATGAAAGAGAGATCGAGATTTGTTTTTATGAATTTTTGGGATTAGTTTTCATTTTTGTTAGAGATCCTTTTATTTTTGATAGAGATGGTTTTATATATGATCCTAATAATGGACTTTTTTATCCTGATAATCTGCATCGTTTTGCAATATTTTCTAGGTCTGCTTTAGAATCGCTAAAAGTTATACCTTTTAGGCCTGATGTTGTTCATGTAATAGGTAAATGGGCTAGTATAGCTTCAATTTATTTAAGGACACTTTATAAGTATGACAATTTTTTTAGAAAATCTGGAGTTATTTTTACTCCACCTTCGCTTGATGGTCAACCTGTGTTTGTACCTGAACAATATTCACTCCTTGGTATAGATTGGAAGTACTATAGTTACGACTATCTAGAGTTTTATAACAAAGTGAACATTATAAAAGGTGCAATAATATTTAGTAATCTTGTTACTTTTACTAGCGTTACTTATATTGATGAGCTTAAGAGAGAGGAGTTTGGAAATGGTCTTGAAGGCTTAATAATACAGATGTTGAGTGAAGGAAAAATAAAATCAGTTTTGCCTGGTGTTAGTACTTCTTTTTTGCCTGATACAGATCAGCATCTTTCAAGTATTGGCCTTAATTACTCAAGAGATGGTCTAAACAAGAAGTTGAAGTTAAAATCTCTTGTGTGCAAGAAACTGAATTTTGATGAGAGTAGAATTCTATTTATGTTTTTTGGTGAGTTTACGGAGAGAACGGGGATATCCTTAGTTTATGAAGTTTTTAGTGATTTGGTTAATAAAAATAACATTTCTCTTATCATTATTGGAAGAGGTGATGGTTTTAGAGAAATTGCTATAAATGAAATGGCTATGTCGAATCCTGGTAAGGTTTGTTGGATAAAGAATTTTGATGTTAGGAAAATTTCTGAGTACATAGGGGCATCTGATGTTGTTGTGGTACCTTCTACTGTGGAACCAGGTACCATATTACATATGGTTTCGATGTTGTATGGATCGCTTCCCTTGGTTAGGGGTGTGGGTATATTGAACGATATTGTTAGGGATAAAATAAATGGTTTTAAGTTTTATGAATACACTCCGAGTGATTTTAGGGATAAGGTTTTGGAAGTTATTGATATGTATTACAAGAATCCGAAGAGATGGAAAAAGATTATGGAGACTGCTATGAAATCTGATTTTTCTTGGGTTAGAACTGCTAGGACTTATGTTGATGAAATTTATAAGACGTCTTTTAGAAAATAGAAAGGGTTTTTCAATTATTGAAGTAATAGTAGCTGTGTTTATTATATCTGTTGTAATATTTTCTGTTGTTGAAGCATATAGATATGTAGTTTTCGCTAGTTTAAAAGCTAGAGACTTAAAAGATATATTTGAAAACTCTAAGAACTTATACTTACATCTTTTAGAGGATAAGGATTTCTACAAAGTAGGATCGCTAAAGACTAATATTCAAGGATGTCATGCTGAGATAAGAGTGATCAAAATCTACTCAACAAACCCACCAGCTTATGACGTGTTTATTAGATTTACTAACGAAAAAAACAATTTTAGTTTTATAACTACTGTGTATTAAGTTTAGGACCCACGAGGGGCCCTATGATCTATTTTTTGTAATAGTTGGCGTTTATTTCAATAAAATTTTTCAGATTATCTGGTACATCCTCAACAGGATATATTGCGCTTACTGGGCAGACTGGTTCGCAAGCTCCACAGTCTATACAATCGTCTGGGTTTATGAAAAGTTGATCAACATTGGCATAATCTGCTTCATCTGGTCTTGGGTGTATACAGTCAACTGGGCATACTTGTGTACAAGCGGCGTCTTTAACGCCTATGCAAGCTTGTGTGATTACTCTTGGCATAAAAACCTCCTGTGAGCGGGAAACGGGACTCGAACCCGCGACCCTCGGCTTGGGAAGCCGATGCTCTACCAACTGAGCTATTCCCGCATTTTCTGTGTAATGATTATATAAGTAACTTTGTTTGCTTTCAATCTTTTGAAACAGAAGTTTGTGTAGAGTTTTAGTAAAAGTTAATAGTAAGGGAGAATGATCAATAAAAGAATATTGATCATCTTATCAAAAACTTTCTATACTCTCCTACAAAAAATACCAAACTCTTGAACAAACTTCAGGTTTGTATTGTTGAATTTATACAATAGTTCCTAAATAATTTTTAAAAGTTTATAGGAGGGAGTATGAAGTTCTTTGTTAAGAAATATGATTTTTCTCCTACAAAAAGGGTATTGATAGCAGGGCTTTCATCTATGATTTTTTTGTTTTTGTTGATTGGTATTCATTTTTCTATAATTGTAAATAGTATTGAAAATTTTAAAACAGAAACAGTTGTTGGCTTAATAATGAATGCTTCAAAAATGGTGTATGAAAAATTTGGTACTGATTTAAAAACAACAGATGGACCTAAGTCATGGCTTTCTATACTAGATGAAGAAGGGGAGAGTTCTCAGTTTGGTTTTGATTTGTTTGGTGAAAAGGATAAAAAATCAACGAAGCAAAAGAATAAAGAAACACAAAAACAATCTGATTCATCAAAAGTTAGTGATTTTTCAAAAGTGACTGAAGAGCTTGTAAAAAAGTATGGTTTACCGAGAGATGAACAAGACTTGAATAGTAGGAATTTATGGGTTATAGAAATGATATCTGGAGAAAAACTTATATCTTCTTCTGATCCTAATTCTACAACAATATCAATAAACAACCTTTTTAGAGTTAAAAAAGAGTCTACAGAAAATAACTTTGTTGTTGAAGAGAGAAAAAGAGGATTTTTCTTGGATTATGATAAAGTTATAAAAGCTTTTACATTTCAAAATTTAGACTTGACAGTAGCGGTAGGATACATAGAAAAGCCTATTATAATACCTTTTAATGCTTTTGGTATTCTTATTGCCCTAGCTGTTGTATTGTCTTTACCTTTCCTGTTGTTAAAATTTGTTCCAGAGAAATTTAGACCTATCATTGGTAGTGTTGTAATTATTTTGATTGGTATTTTAGTGTGGATGGTTTATTTGACGACTATTGACTCTTTGGTAAGAGAGAGTACTAGCTACACTCAGGTAGTGGCTAGGGATCTTTTAGACATCATGAAAAGTAAGGGATTTGATGTTAGTGAGAAGGAATTTTTCGAGAAAATATCTCAACCTGTAGGCGATGTAAAACCTTTAGTTTTCGTACAAGAAGATGGGAGTTATGTGGTTGAGACAACTTCACTTTCTTATTACCTTGGAATTTTTGAGAATACTTTTAGCATCATGTATGTATTCATATTACTGGCAAGTGTAGGTATATACTATTACTTTTCAAAAGGTGGTTTTGAAAAATGGTTGAATGCTTTTTACAATTATAGTCTTGTGTATACATTCATAATATTTGCATTACTTTTGGTTATAATTCTTATAGGAGTTCCATTTGTATTTACGATAGTGATGAGTTTTACATCTTTATCTCGATATCTATCTGACTTGAATCTAGCAAGACAATTTGTTGGGACACTCAATTACCAAGATATACTTAATCTTAATCATATCCTTGCTAGGGTAGGATTTGATTTCGCCCAAGAAGCAGTTGAAAAATCAAAGTTTTTTGTCAGGAATTTTGGTAGTTTCTACGATGTTCTAGTAAACACATTCGTGTATACTTTAATCTCGGTTATATTTCAGTTAGTTTTTGGTATAACATTTGCTGTTATACTTAATGATAGCAAAGTCAAGTTAAGGGGTATTTATCAAGTTTTACTTATATTACCCTGGGTTATACCTACGTACATAAGTGCTTTGCTATGGAGAGAAGCGCTAGGTCAATATGGTGTTTTTAAACAACTTTTTGACACAATAGGTCTAGAAGGGTTTAATGTGTATTCGAATAGTACAGTTTATTTCTTGTCAATATGTTTTGTTAGTGCATGGTATGCATTTCCGTTTATAATGATAGTTGCTTTGAGTGGATTGCAGGGAATATCAGATTCTGTTAAAGATGCAGCATTGATTGATGGTGCAAATTGGTTTACAAGATTGTTTTCAATATACTTACCGCTAATAAGACCAACACTATTACCTTCTGTACTTTTATCTTCAATATGGACATTTAACAACTTTAATATAGTTTTCCTTTATACAGGTGGTAATGATGCTTATGATATACTCATAACTAGAATATACGACTTTGTATCAAGACCTGATTTGAGGGTATTCACTTACGGATATGCTTCAGCGTATTCAGTTTTAGTATTTGCTATATTGCTTATGTATATACTAGCTTTTGCTAGAGTAACAAAACTTACGGAGAGAAGTTATTAATTGGAGGGTAGTTATGAGAAAAGTTAATTATGTTTTGCTTCAAATCCTTTTAGTTGTTTCTATAGTGGTATTACTTTTACCTGTTTTTTGGATTTTACTTATATCTTTTTACTCAAAAGATGTAATAAGACAGATTTTCTCCGAAATATTGAGAGGTAACTTTCATTTAGGTGATATAACTTTATCCAATTATACTTACATATTAAGTGATCCTAACTTTTTGAGATGGGTTTTAAATAGTGCTATAGTAGCAAGTGGAGTTGCATTTGTAAGTACGTTTATAGGTTTTATGGCAGGATATGGTATTTCTAGATATAATTTCCCAGGCAAAAAACCTTTCTTAATTTCCCTACTGGCAACTCAGTTGTTCCCAATTGCTATGATGATAGTTCCGTTTCTTGTTATAGCATCTATACTAGGTATTATAGGTACACTACACGGATTATCTCTTGCTTACTTAGCAACAACATTACCATTCTCTATTTGGATACTTAAGGGATTTTTTGATACTGTACCGCATGATATGGAAGAAGCTGCAGAAGTTGATGGTGCTAATTTATTCCAGCTCATATCATACATTCTTATACCAATAGCAAGACCAGCTTTGGCAACATCGTTTATATTTTCGTTTATAACTTGTTGGAATGAGTATGCTATATCATTTATATTCCTTTCAGATGTCAGTCTTTATACTTTGCCACCAGGCATAAAATCAATGCTAGATAATAATGATATAGCAGGTTTCTCAGCAGCAGTAGTTTTAGTATCAGTACCAGTGGTCTTATTGTTTATGTACATAAGGAAAGAATTAGTTGAAAGTGTAACATTAGGTGCTGTTAAAGAATAATTTTTGAAAACTTGTAGATATTTTCTGAGTCTTCGCATGAGTAAATATAGTAGATTTTATGTAATCGTTACTTATGAATAATAGCATACTTGGTGGCATTATCGTTTAATTGTAAAACTTTGATAGGTCTTGTGATATTTGTATTTTTGACTTCAAGTTTAAAAAGTAAAAATTTGAATTTGTGAAATGATACAAGATCATATAGAATTTATGATGTATGATGAGAAGATTGAGAAGAAATTCCGGGATAAGAGATTTGATAGCAGAAACTAAGATATGCTTAGATGATTTTGTAATGCCTTTTTTTGTGGTTGAGGGTAATAATATTATACAAGAAATAAGTAGTTTTCCAGGTATATTTAGGTATAGTGTTGATAATCTTGTTAAAGAGATTAAGAGAATATGGGAGCTTGGTATAAAGTCTGTTATACTTTTTGGTGTTGTGGATGAATGTAATAAAGATGCTTTAGGATCTTATGCTATTAGAGATAATAATGTTGTTTGTAAGGCAATAAAGTTAATTAAGGACAAGGTACCTGAAGTTATTGTTATTTCTGATGTATGTTTATGTAGTTATACTTCTAGTGGCCATTGTGGAATTGTTGATAATGGAATAGTAGATAATAGTAAAACTGTTGAAATACTATCTAAAGTTGCCCTAAATTATGCTAAGTCGGGAGCAGACATAGTTGCACCCTCGGCCATGGCAGATTTTCAAGTAAGAGAGATAAGAAAGGTATTATATGAAAATGGTTTTGATAATACACTTATAATGTCATATTCCGCAAAATACTCATCAAACTTCTACGGGCCTTTTAGAGATATTGCTAATTCTTCTCCAAAATTTGGTGACAGAAAAACATATCAAATGGATTACAGAAACATAAAACAAGCTTTAGTTGAGGTTGAGAGGGATATTCAAGAAGGTGTTGATATCGTGATGGTAAAGCCTGCTTTAGCTTATCTTGATGTAATCAGAGAGGTGAAAAATACCTTCAATATTCCTTTAGCGGCGTATAGTGTGAGTGGAGAATATTCAATGGTAAAAGTTGCATCTCAATGTGGTATATTGAATGAGAAAGAAACCGCTCTTGAGATATTGATGTCGATAAAAAGAGCAGGAGCAGATATAATAATATCTTACTGGGCAAAGGATTTACCTGGCTGGATTTAGTTGTGTAGAGATTGTTTTCAGGGAGAAGGTTTGTTTGAAGATGTAAAGTATAATTAACACATTTTTAATCTTGCAGAATAACTCCATATTTAATACAGATTAAAACTTCCTAAGTAGTTTTAGAGTGAATTAAAAAATTATGAGTATCTACATATATATTTTTAGTATTCATAGCCATAGGATTAACCTATAACATTTAGTATGTAGTCTCTGGTTTTAACAACATCAAGTTCTTGAGTATTATCAATATCGACTTTGATAACTTTGTCTGGTGTTTTTAGGAAATCTCTTGAGAATGCTATGAAATTTTGCCAAAGATACTTATTGACAAAATCAACGAGCTTTTTTTCAAGATCTATATTTTTTGTGTCAAAAGCTATTTTTTTCCTTGAATCTATTTTCATAAAGAATGAAAACTTTTTGATATCTTCTTTTCTTATCTGTATGGCAAGAGATCCTTGAAGTGGATGTGTATCAAAAATATTGGTTGATATTATTTGGGAAATTCTGTTTTCAAGATTTAATCTCTTTAATGCTATTGTAGCCATTATTATGCCATCATACTTGCCTCTATCAAGTTTTTCTAACCTTTCTTCAATATTTCCTCTTATGTCTTTTGTTATAAGATCTGGTCTGATGTAAGTTATTTGATCTATCCTTCTTTTACTTGAGACTCCTATTATAGAGCCACTTGGAAGAGTATATATATTGTATCCTCTTAAATCTTCTCTGAGTACTAGGCAATCAGTTTTATCCTCAGATGTTGTTAGAGCGATCGTTATGATTTCATCTTTGTGTACATCTGGTAGATCCTTAGCGCTATGAACTGCTATATCAATTTCACCTTTGATTAAAGCTTCTTCTATAAAATCGGTGAAAAAATCTGTACCTTCGATTTTGTATATAGGAGTATTTTTATCTATGTCACCACTTGTGTTAAAATACTTAGTTGTGAAGTTTACTCTCAAAGATGGAACTTTAAGTTTTAATTTCTCAAGAAATTCTTCAACTTGTCTTTTGGCCAAGGTACTTGATCTACTACCTATTACTATATTTCTTTTCATTAGATCACATTTTAGATTGTACATAAATTTGTTAACCTCCTGCCAAATTATGTCTTTGGCTAAATACATTTTGTTAATTCTAGAATGAGAGTTTTTATCTATGTCTCGTAGAATATCATCGATGTTGTAGATGATTAAATTATTTTTAGTAGCTCTTGTTTTTACGTTTCTAGGTACTGCTAAATCAATAATTAGAAGTTTATTTTTAACGTTATTCAGATCTTCATCACTTATTATGGGGAAAGGATAATTAGTTGCAGTTATTACAATATCAAAGTTGGTTAAGCTATTTTTTATGTTTTCAAATTTTAAGACTTTAGTGTTAAATTTCTTCGATATTTCAGTTGCTTTGTCATGATGTTTTGTTGAGGATATGTAAATTTCTTTTGATATTTGGTTGATGTAAGGGATGATATTGAGTACAATGTCTCCAGTTCCAATGATGAGAATTTTTGGGGTTTTGAGATGTTCTAAAATGAGTTGCTTGACAACACTTGCTAAAGATATTTTACCTTCGTTTAAGCATACTTTATTTCTTACTTTACCAGCTACAAATAATGCTCTTTGAAAAAGTTTGTTAAGGAAGTAACCAGTTTTTCTCATACTGAGTGATTTATAGTAAGATTTTTTGACTTGATCATATATTTGTGTTTCACCTAATATTTTTGAGTCAATTCCTGTTGTTACTTCAAATAGATGTTGGATACAGTTGTTTTCTACGAGTAAGTAGAAGTTTTTCATATCATTTATTGGTACGTTAAAAATCCTAAATAGATTGTATCTTAAGTTATCAATTTTATTAGTGCTTAATCCTTTGAGATATCCATAGATTTCTAATCTATTACATGTACTTAAAATAACTACCTCGTCAATGAAACTTAACCTACTATAGTATTCATCAAGTAATGATGAAGTTGTTGAGTATTTTTCCCTAACTTCAATGCTTGCACTTTTATGACTTATACCGAAGATAAAATACATATCAAGCTCTTTTTTTCACAACTACTCTGAAAAAGTTATCTATCTTTTGTAGCCCTAGTATTTCATGACCATCTTGTTCTAAACTTTTAGGTACGTTTCTAATAGGTTCTCCATCGTCGATGTATAGTTCTAGTACGTCTCCTATTTTCATTTCACTAAGTTTTATTTTTGCTTTGACGTAATTGAAAGGACATTTTACCCCTTTTAGGTCAAGTCTTTCAGTTATGTCAGAGTTCATATATATCCCCCAAAATCAACATTTAAAAATTTTAATAAAGGATTTTTTGAAAAATCAAATTTTACAAAAAATAAAAGATAAAAAATTTGAAAATGTAAAATATATTTTTTATAATACTCTCATGATTAATCTGAGGAGGTAGAATTTTATGGTTGAGGATTACATAGATATTTTTGACATACATAAAGGAGCAGATATTGAGTCTGAGATAAGGGAGTTGGAGGCTGTTATAAATAGGTTTTTATCGGGTAATATGAGTCCGGAAAAATTTCTTTCGTTTAGGTTGATGCATGGTATATATGGTGTGAGACACTATCCAGAAGGTATGCATATGATTAGGATAAAATTACCTCAAGGTATAATAAATTCTAATCAGCTAAGAGCTGTAGCTACAATGGTTGAGAGATATGCTGGAAGTGGGGTAGCTCATATTACTACAAGGCAAGATTTGCAGTTACATTATGTAAAGCTTGAAGATATACCAAGTCTTTTTAGAGATATGGCTAGGGTAAGTTTAACTTCGAAGGAAGCTTGTGGTAATACTGTTAGGAATATAACAGCTTCTCCTTTTACTGGTATCTCTAAAGATGAGATATTTGATGTTTTACCTTATGCTATGTATATGACGAGGTATTTTTTAAGGCATCCACTTACATTGACATTACCTAGGAAGTTCAAGATAGCGTGGTCTGAGTCTGAGAAGGATTGGGGTATGGTAAGAATTCATGATCTTGGTTTTATAGCGCAGAAGAAAGTTATAGATGGTAAAGAGACTAAGGGATTTAAGGTTTATGTTGGTGGTGGATTGGGAGCGATACCTATGCCAGCTTATGTATTGACAGATTTTGTTGATACAGAAAACGTTTATTATTTATCGGAGGCTGTTATAAGAGTGTTCCATAGGGAAGGGGAAAGGAAATTAAGAAGTAAGGCTAGGATAAAATTCTTGGTAGCAAAGCTAGGTATTGATGAGTTTAGAAGTCGTGTTTTTGAAGAGTATGAAAGAGTAAGGAGACATATAAACATAAAAGATGATCTTGAGAATTATATATCAAATTTTCCTCATCCTGCGCCATTTGTTAATGGTAGGGAAGGTGGTAAAAAAGTTCAGAATATTGATTATTCCTTTGTTAGTGAATATAGATCCCTAAAGACAACTCCTGAGTACTCGAATTGGTTTGCGAATGATGTATGTGAACAAAGACAAGAAGGATATAATGCTGTTTTTATTAGAATTGCTTTAGGTAATCTTAAGCCTGATGATTTAAGAAATATAGCTAGAATGTCTGAAGATTTTGGTGCTGGTTATGTTGTTATGACACAGAGACAAGATATTTTATTACCTTGGGTTAGGTATGAATTTTTGCCTGCTGTTTTTGGTAAACTTAAAGAATATGGTTTATTGGCTGATTCTACGTTACCTCTTATAACTTCTTGTCCTGGGGCGTATTCGTGTAAACTTGCTGTAACGTACCCATATAATTTAGCAGAAACTATATCAAAGGAGATTAATGATCTCATGGGTATAAGGATAAATATATCGGGATGTCCTAACTCTTGTGGGCAACATCATATAGGTGATATTGGATTCAGTGGAAATTCTTTGAATAGTAGTGATGGAACTATTCCATTTTATCTTATGTATTTAGGTGGATACCCTTATGAGGAGAATACTATAATAGGGAATGCTGTTTTAAAGATTCCTTCGAAGAGAGTTCCTATGGCAGTGAAAAGAATACTTGAGATTTACAAATCTAATAGGAATGATGGAGAAAGCTTTAGAGATTTCCTAAAGAGATTTGATATTGAAGTAATAAAAAGAGAAATATCACCACTTACGAAAGTTAACCCTAAATCGGAGGATCCTGAGCTTTACCGAGACTGGGGACAGAATAAAGATTTTGTTTTGGAGGCAGCAAAAAGGGGAGAATGCGCAGGTAGTCTACTTGATATAATTTCTATATCAATATTTGAGTCATTGAGGGAAGTATACGAAGCAGAAGAGTACTTACAGGATGAAGACTTTTCTACAGTTGTCCAGAAGTCATTTAATGCAGTTTTAGGATGCATGAAAGCATTGTTGTATTTGAAAGGTCTTGATTTGAGTACTCCTGAAGAAATTATCGATAACTACAAGAATTTGATTATTCCTGATAGGATATTACCTAGGGAGTACGATAGCATTACTGAAGATGTGATAGAATGGATAAAGAATGTAAACAAGATTGACAAATATAAAGCAAATGAGGTATTGAATAAAGTCTCTTTGTTTGTGAGAGATGTAGATAAAGCATTTCTAAGGTTAACTCCAGAACTTAAAATAGAAGCCTTAAGAAATAGTGGTGAAGATGATGAAAAGATGGGCTAAAAATAATATTGAGGCATTTGAATTAGCAAACAAATATATTCCAGGTGGAGTGTCTTCCCCCGTTAGATCATTTTATCAAGTTGGTGGGGTTCCTTTTTTTGTGAGTAGAGCTAAGTCATCCAAAATATACGATATAGAAGGTAAAGAGTATATAGATTATGTAATGTCTTGGGGAGCGCTAATATTGGGACATTCAAATAGTGATGTAATAAGTGCAGTTAAAGAACAAATTTATTATGGTACAACTTATGGTGCTCCGACGGAAATAGAGTATATACTTGCAAAAACAATATCAGAGTGTATTCCTTCTATGGAAATGATAAGGTTTGTCAATTCAGGGACTGAAGCATGTATGAGTGCGGTGAGACTAGCTAGAGCATTTACTGGAAAAAGTAAAGTAATAAAGTTTGAAGGTTGTTATCACGGTCATGCAGATTACTTTTTAGTTTCAGCTGGTTCTGGGGTTGCGAATTTGCAAGTACCTTCAAGTAGAGGTGTTACAGAGAATCTAATAAAAGATACTATAGTATTACCGTTTAATGATGTAGAAAAGTTTCTTAATACAGTTGAGACAGAAGATGGTATATCGTGTATTATAGTAGAACCAATTCCAGCTAACATGGGGGTAGTTATACCAAAGAAAGGATTTTTGGAAACTTTACAAAGAGTATGTAAAGAGAAAAATATACTTCTGATATTTGATGAGGTTATAACTGGTTTTAGATTTGGTTTATGTGGTGTACAAGACATAATTGGTATAAAGCCGGATATTACTTGCCTTGGTAAGATAATTGGTGGAGGGTTTCCTTTGGCTTGCTTTGGTGGAAGAAGGGATATAATGAAATTATTAGCACCATTGGGGGAAGTATACCAAGCTGGTACTCTTTCAGGAAACCCTATTGCTGTAGTCGCGGGTATTAAAACTCTAGAATTGCTGAAAAAACTAGACTATAGATATCTTGAGTCGATTTCAGTAGATCTAGTAGAGGGTATTAGAGATATATTGTCAAAGAAATTCAAAAACTCAAATACTAAGGTAGTAATTAATAGGTTTAGAAGTCTTTTCTCAGTGTTTTTTTCTCAGGGTGAGTCTGTAGAGAACTTCTCTGATGTTAGAAATTCAGATAAAGGATTATTTTCAAAATTCTTTCATCATTTGCTGAAGAATGGGGTATTCATACCTCCGTCTGTGTTCGAAACTTTTTTTATTTCTTTCTCGCATACTAGAAAAGATATACAAAAAACCCTTGATGTAGTGCTCTCATTAGACTTTTAGTGATAAACTTACATGTCTTAAAAATTAGGTAAAATTTTTCTTAGTTCATTTTCTGTCTTAGGGCCTATACACCTGATGTTAACATTTTCAGGTATCTTATTATACCTTTTGATAAAGTTTCTTATTGTTGAAGGAGATGTGAATATTATCTCATCGATCAATGAGAATTCTATGTCAGGTAGACCTTGTGGCATTATATTTCTATATGCTATACATTCTTCAACTTCAAACCCTAGGTTTTTAAAACCATTACCTAGACCTTTGTCTGATAGATCTGATCTTGGCATAAATATTCTTCCCCTAGGTACATTTCTAAATGCTTCAAGAAGTCCTTCTGAAGATTCATTTTGGGGTACTAGATCTGGAATTATTCCATGGTTTTTCAAAGCATTTGCGGTTGACATTCCTATTGCTGATATTTTTACCGAGCCTAAAGTCCTTGAATCAAAGCCCATTTCAAGTAAAGATTTAAAAAAGTATAGAACACCGTATCTACTACAGAAAACAATCCAGTCGAATTCTCCTTTTGATACTCTAGTTATGTACATCTTAAGTTCAGAATAATCATCCAAGGGAACAATCTTTACCATAGGTATATGGAAAATTATTCCTTCTTCAAAGAATCTTTCCTCAGATATTCCTGTAAAGATGATTTTTTTTTGCCTTTTATACCAGTTTAATATTTCTTCATCTTTTACTATGTCTCCTACTATGAATATAGTGGGAGGCTTTATATTGTGGTTGGTAACATCTAGATGTATATTATCTAAGGAAGATATTATGTGTTTTTGGTTTAGTTTTGATATATTTGATATTGCCAGTACAGGCGTATTGGGGGATAGTTTTGATATTTTTATTAGGTTTTCTGAAACTTCTTTTATTTTCTCAACACCCATGTATATAACTAATGTTTCGTTAGTACCTATCTTGTTCCATTCAATGAAACTTATTGATTTTTCTTGAGATTCATGTGCCGTGATAAATGAGACTTTAGGAGAGTTGTGTCTACTAGTAAGTGATATACCGTAATAGGAAGCGCATGCTAAACCTGCAGTTACTCCTGGTATAACTCTATATTCTATTTTGTTTTCTAGAAGTATTTTTTCCTCTTCAGTAAGTCTTGCAAATATTGATGGATCTCCTCCTTTTAGTCTAACAACTTTCTTGCCTTCTTTTACCTTGCTTATTATAAATTTGTACATTTTTGTTATTCTATCACCTGAGTGATTTCTGCTGAAGCTTTCAGCACATATTTTTTCACACTCTTCTTTGCAATGCTCTAAAACATCTGTACCACACAAGTAGTCGTAAACTACAACATCGCATTGTGCTAAAATTTTAGCGCCTTTGACAGTTATCAAATTTTTGTCTCCAGGTCCACTACCAACTATATATACTATTCCTTTCATTTTTTACCTCCGATAAATTCATGTTAACTAGTATATCGATATTGTTTTGTATTATATCCTCAATCTCAAACAGTTTCTCTAGCATATCTTGCTCGTTTAAACCATCGAGATCTAACTCTACTTTAATAGGTAGATCTCTAACAAATCTGTTTGTTATTTTTTTTATAGCGTTTAAAACAAAAGAACTTTTTATATTTCTAATCTTACTTCGGTATAGTAATATTTCTAGTTCGAACAAGGTGAAAAAAATTTCATCAATACTACTTCCTTTTCTAATGGGAAGGGAATTAGAAATAAGGTTGTTAGAAGTATTTTTGTGTTTCATCGAGTTTAAGGTAAGCTCGAAGATATGCTTTTTTATATCTTTCCAGTTATTTTTAACAAAATCTTGGAACGAGTTAAGGTCAGATTTTTCATACATTTCAACTATGTTTTTGACAATTTTGTGTACTATGTGAGGCTCAACTAAAGCAAAAGATCTTCCAATAGGTAGTTTTACATTTTTACCATAGCCACTAAATACTACGACACATAGAACTTTTATTTTATTTCTTCTGTAAGAAATGGTAAAAATTCCTATATCACCTAAGTGGTGATGTCCTGAAGAGTTAGGACAACCTGATATGTTTATTCTTAAATTGCTTGTATTTCCTATTTCTCTTGATATTATGTCAGACAGCATTTTTGAGTTTAGTATAGCTATATTACAAGAGAACGTACCTGTACAAGACACGATACTATAGGAATTTGGATCATCATCTATTCTTATGTTAAATATTCGAAGAATGTTAATTACTTTATTCATCTTATCCTTTCTTATGTTAGGTACGATAATATTTTGCCTGTTTGTAAAAATAATGTTACCATCTCCAAACTTTAAACTCAAGTGTGATAGTAATTTTGCAAAGTTTACATCTATGTCTCCATTGTTAGCTATTGATTCAATACTAAATTTATCTAGCTGTTTCTGTAGTAAAATTTTTACTCTAAATGTATTAATTTCTTTTTCAGGTAGTCTAATTGTAAAATTTTTATGATAGTTACCTATGGAATTGTAGTCATTTTGGTTTGAGTTGGTAATATTTATCTTTAAGCTTTTCTCGATGCTACTTAATTTGTGTATAATGTTTTCTATACTTTTTTCAGATAGTATATTTTTAAACCTGACTTTACCTTCCTTTGAAGCATATATTACAAGACTTGCTGCTTTAGTTATGCATTCATCATATTCAACGAACTTGTAGATTGTTTTACCTCTGGTTGGTATTTCACCGAGGCTACCACCAATCAGTACCTCAAATCCTTTAACACCTTTATCAATTTTGGCTATTAATCCTACATCACTAACTGTAGCAAGTGCTAAATCTTCTTCTGAGTCTGATATTCCTATTCTAAATTTTGGATGTAGGGATGAGTAGCTTAAATTATTTTCAATTATCCTAACTAAACTATTACTAAATTCTATGACGTCGAATAGTCCTTTCGGATTTATTCCTGATAGATAGCTGACATTGACAAATTCGTATATTGATTGTTGTATAGGAAAGATTCTGAAAGTAGTTAGTTTCTTGATAAAGTCAAGAAGGTTGATGATATACAAGTTTTGTATTTCTATATTTTGTTTAGTAGTTACGTGTATAAAGTTTACTGAAGGTGGTAATGAAACAACTAAATCTTGGAATTTATTAGCTTCGATCCTACCGAATTTTGTTGGTATTTTTACAGTGAAGGTATTTTTGTTTTCATTATATAGTATTCTATACTTCTTTGTTGTTTTCAATAAGTTTTCTAGAGATGTTCTTTGATTTATGTAGTTTTCTATTTCAGTGATGATGTTACTGTTCTTCATAACCCAAATACCATGTCTATTATCAAGCAAATAAGAAAGGTGGATATAGTTGGAGATATAGATGAGAATAGCCATACTCTTAGGATTTTTCTAGTTATTGGGTTTTTGAAGGAATAGTAATGAGATACTTCTTTTTTTACTATTCCTATTGCTATTATAGATGAAGAAACGACTATTACTGTTGGAAATGGTAAGCCTAAAAGTGATGAAACTATTGTTAATGTAGATGTGACAATTGATACGATGGTAGCAGACCATAATCCTATTGGTATTATTTCATCTCCAACAGTTTTTATTACACCCTTTCCAAGAACTAATGCTCCTACACCAAAGAGTAGAGAGAACAATACAAAAGCTAGAAACATGTCAACATTAAATATTGCAATGAAAGGACCTACTACATTTGCTACGTTATTTGTTCCTAAAGAGTAGGCATTGTAAATTGATACCACGAGGACGATCCAGAATAAGAAATGCTTTCTATTTACAAATTTTTGATATAACCAAAGGTTATCGTACCTTGGAGGATAGAATAGTTTGGTAATCCAGAGTGTTGAAAAGTATGTTATTAACATAGAAGCAATCCAAACTACTATGGATAATAGAAAAGTTTCCCATATCAAGCTGGATAAGTACAGTCCTGCACCAAGAAATGACATCATGATTATTATGCTTGTTGATGATGGAACTTTTAATAGGTTTGATATGAGTAAGTTGATACCTGCAGAAAATAATACAACAGTAATAATCCAACTATTTTTTGATATTACTTCTTTAGGTATGACCTTTGAAGATAATGTTTTTGCTACATATTCACCGACGGAAACTGCTCCAATTACAATAAAGATAGTGAAAAAAATAACACAAACCAAAAACGATGCTTTTTTAGTTCCATAAAGCGTTCCGAAAGAAACTGCAAAACCGGATGCACCCATGTTTATAGCCCACAACGAAGAGAAAATAATTAGAAGTGTATCTATAACATGTTTATCCATTGATTGTTCCTCCGGCAACTGTGTTGTTTGTTATTTCATCAATCAGTATAAAACAACCAGTCCATCTATGGTCTGAATAGTAGTCGTAAGGTACTGGATCGGCAGTTTTGATGATAACTTTTGCTATTTCATTAGATGATATTTCTTTGCTAGGTATTTCATTAAGAGTGTTTATATCTACTTTGTATATTATTTCTTTGATAACACACTTGCTTACTAAAGTGCCCATCATGATAATCAACTTGTCACCTTCGACTAATTTTTTTCTTTCATCCATCCAAAATATGTATGATACGAACTCATTACTCACTATTGGTTCTTCTCCTTCTTTTACTATATATGTTCCACGAGGTATGTCGTAGTCATCCTTTAAGTGTATAATACAGTTATAAGGTGAGATTACTTCGTTAACGTCCTTAAGGTTTGATTCTATTCTTATAATCTTTGTAATATAGTTGTTTGGTAGTATTTTAACTTTATCTCCGATTCTGTAAACTCCAGAAATAACTCTTCCTGCGTATCCCCTGTAATCTTGTATGTTGTTAGGTCTTATGATGTATTGGACTTGAAATCTTGATTTTTCGAAGTTTTCATATTCTATCTCGATATTCTCGAGTAGTTCTAAGACTGTAGGACCTTTGTACCAAGGCATGTTAGTAGATCTTTTAACAACGTTATCACCGAGATAAGCGCTAATAGGTATTAGTGTAATTTCGTGTTTATCAATTTTTCTAAAAAACTCAACTATTTCAGATGATACCTTGTCAAAAACATCTTTATCATAGCCAACTAAATCCATCTTATTGACACATATTAGAAGGTGTGGTATTTCAAGTATGGATGATATTATCATGTGTCTTTTAGTCTGTTCTGTCATTCCGTTTCTTACATCAACGAGTATTATTCCAAGATCACATCCAGATGCTCCAGTTATCATATTCCTTGTATACTGAAGATGTCCTGGAGTATCAACCAACATAAATTTTCTTTTGCTTGTAGAGAAGTACTTATAGGCTACATCGATTGTTATTCCTTGTTCTCTTTCTGCTTTAAGTCCATCAGTTATCAAAGCAAGATCGATGGTTGCGTTAGGAGGTTTGTTACCTCTTTTTGATAGTGCTTCGATTATATCAACAGAGATTGCTTTGCTATCATATAATAATCTACCTATAAGTGTGCTTTTGCCGTCATCAACATTTCCGCAAGTAAAAAATTTTAGAACTTCTAGCATATACCCCTCCTAAAAGTAACCAACTTTTTTTCTGTCTTCCATTGCTGTTTCAGATATCGTGTCGTCGAGTCTTGTTGCTCCTCTTTCGCTTGTGTTTGTTGAGAGTAGCTCTTCAATTATTTTTTCAATAGTGTCTGCGTTGCTTTCAATAGCAGCAGTGCAAGTCATATCACCTACAGTTCTAAATCTTACTTTTTTCCTTACTATTTTGTCATTTGGATCGATCTTGATAAAAGTTGATACTGCTACGAGTTTTCCTTTGTATTCAATACAATCTCTGTAGTGAGCAAAATATATAGAAGGTAGTTTTATGTTCTCTCTTAGTATGTAATTCCATATATCGATTTCTGTCCAGTTACTCAAAGGAAATACTCTTACGTTTTCTCCTTTTTTTATCCTACCGTTTAGTATGTTCCAAAGCTCAGGTCTTTGCTTTTTAGGATCCCATTGACCAAATTCATCTCTAATTGAGAATATTCTTTCTTTTGCTCTTGCTTTCTCTTCTTCTCTTCTAGCTCCACCTATACAAGCATCAAACTCAAATTCTTGAATGGTATCAAGTAATGTGTACGTTTGTAATGTATTCCTACTTGGTAACTTACCTGTAGCATCTTCAAGACCTCGTAGTTTAATAGTATCTTCAACGTATCTTACTATTAGTGTTTCTCCAATTTCTCTGACGAGATTATCTCTGAACTCTATTGTTTCTGGAAAGTTGTGTCCTGTGTCAATATGTAATAAAGGATATGGGAATTTGCCAGGTCTAAATGCCTTCAAGGATAAATGAACCAGAACTATAGAATCCTTGCCACCAGAAAATAGTAAAACAGGCTTTTGAAATTGTCCAGCTACTTCTCTTAGTATGTATATAGCTTCAGACTCTAAGTAATCGAGATAGTCTATGTGCTTTTTCATACATCCTCCTAAAATTTCTTAGTGTGTATACCACATTCTTTGTGTTCTGGAGATTCCCACCACCATCTTCCATTTCTTATGTCTTCCGTTCTTTTTATAGCTCTAGTACATGGTTCGCATCCTATACTAGTGTACCCTTTGTCATAAAGGGTATTATAGGGAAGTTTCTTTTCTTTGATGTAATTCCATACCATCACTTCAGACCAGTCAGCAATAGGATTTATTTTGTATATACCATTGTGAATATCATCTATTTCTACTTTTTTTATATCTTTTCTTGTTATGGATTGTTCTCTCCTTAGCCCAGTAATCCAAGCATTTAATCCTTCGAGTGCTCTTTTTAAAGGTTTTACCTTTCTTATTTCACAGCACAATTTTCTCTTTTCAATGCTTTCGTAAAATAAATTCATTCTGTATTTATTAACCATTTCTTCAACTTCCTTATAGTTAGGGAAGTAAACTTTAATCTCGATTTTATATCTGTCTCTAATTCTATCAATAATTTCATAGGTCTCATTGGGTAGTCTTCCGGTATCTATTGTAAAGATATTAGGATTTAAACCTAACTCTTCACCTATACTTATCATCATGTCTATTATAACTACATCTTCTGCACTAAAACTCGATGATAAAGCTACCTTGTCTTTGAATTCATTCAAAGCCCACCTTATAACCTCATCTGCTTTTAGAGACTCAAAATCTATTTTCATAACTACCTCAAGTTGGTAAAATATTCTAAAACAAAAAATTATATTTTTTCAAATATTTACAAAAATATAATATGAATTTTTGTTATTTTGTGTTAGTAAATTTTTGTATTTAGATTAGATCTAGTGGGCTAGGGTATAAGATGTTATCATTCCATCTTTTTGATATTTCTCCTAGCATTACGATTGCTAACTTAACTCCTTCTTTTATGTTTTTTGTGAATGCTACGTTGCCACCTATTAGTCCTGCTAGGATGTCTCCTGTTCCTGCTCTAGCTAATAAGGTGGTGTTACCATCGTAGATCCATATTTCTCCATCGTAGAAGAAGATATACTCTACGTTATCTTTTAGTACTAGATTTATCTTAAATTCTTCTACAAATTTTTTACCGTAAGAAAATGGTTTACTCAATACTTCTGATATATCAGTATCTAATATTCTTGAAAACTCAAGGAGATGTGGTGTGATAATTATGTTATTTCTACCTTTGATTTTGTTTAGCAAATTCCTATCTCTGGCAATTATGTTTATTCCATCTGCATCTAGGACTATGGTGTTTGGGATATTGAGTAGAAACTCTTTTACAAACTCTATGGTATCTTCATTTTGATCTATACCATTTCCTAGTATGATTACATCTTGTTTTTTTATGATGTTAGAGTTTAGGATGAATTTGAGATCTTCTTTTGAGAAGTGACTTCTATTTTGGGAAGGGACTGGTATTGATACTATATCTGGTGTGAATGATTTAATAGTTGAGTTAAACTTTTCGGGTACTATTGCTATTATATAGCCAACACCAGTTTTTGTTGCTCCTTTTACTGCTAACATAGCTGCACCAAAGTACTTGTCGCTACCGCCTACTACTATAACTCTGCCGTTGCTACTTTTGTTATTAGAAATGGGTCTTTTAGGTAGGGGGTAGGTATGTTTAAGGTAGTTAATTTTGCTATTTGATATACTATCTATAATTTCTTCTCTAAATCCAAGGGTTGATACTATAATTTGTCCCGTTATTTGTTTTATTTCTGGTAAAAACATTCCTGCTTTCAGAGAAAAGAAAGTTATAGTATAATCAGCGTTTACGATATCTTTAGTTGATAGTATATCTCCTTTATCCAAGGATGCAATAAAACCTGAAGGTACATCAATACTAAATACTATAGCACCCCTTTCTTTAAGGCTATTTATGAATCTGACAGTACTCAAAATTGGTTCTCTTAAAGGTTGTTTTATTCCTATACCTACTAAAGCATCTATGACTATAGTCTTTAGAGAGATACCATAGTTGTAGATGAGATTCTTGATATTGTTTTCCAATGATCTACTAATGTTATTATGACTTAGTGTTTCATTTTGAGAATTATGATCTTCTTTGTTTTGTTTTGTGGTAGTTTTATTTTTGAGGATCCATATGTTATTTGTGATTTTTGATAGTATTTTGTAATTTGTTTTTGCTGAGTTTGTGAAACGTGATACATCACCTATTATGAAAGTGAATACATTATTAGTATCCTTTAGTAATTTTCTAGAGACTACTAAACCGTCTCCTCCATTATTTCCAACTCCACAAAATACTAGAAACAGGTAATTGGATAAGTTATCACCTAGAATACTTTTGATAATATGGTAGACGTCGTTACCTGCATTTTCCATTAGTACTAATTCGTTGATGGAGTAGGAATTAGACAATGTAATGTCGATAAATTTTGCGTCTTCAGTTGAGAGAATTTTCATCAAGTTTTATACTTTTCCTTCGCTAGAAATCCTAGCTGCTAGATCATCGACTTTTTGAACAATGTCTGGTGAGGGATTTAGAGTATAAGAAGTTTGGTATGCTGTTATAGCACTTTGTGGTCTTGACATTTGTTCATAAGCATTACCTGCTTTTTCGAAGGTTGAAGCCAAATTTTTCATTTCTTCGTTATTTTGCTGGGTTTTTGTTATATCTACTATAACTTCTTGCTGAGCTTGTTGGGTTTGTCTTTGGTTATTTGCTTCTCTTCTATTGTTTGGTTCTGGGACTACATTTGAAACTATGTTTGAATTTATGTTGGGATTTAAGTTTACTCTCTCCACAGCCATACAGAATTATTATAACAAATTCTAGATTAAGTTTCAAGTAGTATGAGAGTGTTCTAAAAATCGCTGTATATCTTTAGAGATTAGGTAGGAAGAAGAATGAGTTTGTGAAAGTAGGTTAGAATAATAATTCTGATGTGATATTTTTCTTGAGAGTTGTTAAAGAGATATACAACGAGAAAAAGAATAATTGACAAGTGTATCAAGCATACATTATCGTGTTGAGAATTTAGGTGAGATGAGAGGTGGGATTGGTGGTGTGATGTTTGAGGTGATGTATTTTTTGAAAAAGGTTGAGAGGTGGTTGATGGGTGGAATAGGCAAAGAGGTTAAGTATTCTTTGAGTGAGGTGTTAGGAGGATTTGGGAATTACAGGTATCAATTAGATATGGAGTTTTGAGAAGTTTATGGGTAATTTCAAATGTTGTATGATAAGATGGTTAGAAGTGGGGTATATAGAAATTGATAGGTAGTGGTTGTGATGGGGATGTTAGATTTTGTAATGTTTATGGAGAATAGAAATAAGAATTTTTTTATATTTTTACAACACTTGCAAAGATGTACACATCAGGATACAGGTACTCATAAGCATCATAAACATTTTTTGAGTACTCTCAGTGGTAATTTGGTGTAGTTTTCAGAATTTATTGAAATCTATGGGACTTTTGTTTAAAACTTAGATATTAGAAAAATTTTAAGTGAGGAAAAGATATGAGTGGTATATATTTTTTTAGTCAAGATGGTTTTAAGACTAAACCTACTTCTGATTCAAAAATAGGTATTAGAGGTCAAAGGATACAGGAACTTGTTGATTCAAAGATGCCGATACCACCTGGATTTATAATAGATAGTGAGAGGGTTAAGTCTCTTGATGTTAAGACTATAAATTTAATACTTGAATATGTGAAGGACATATCGAAAATAACTGGTAGGAAACTTGGGGATCCAGAAGCTCCGTTATTTCTTAAGTTAGTTGTGAGTCCTGATTTAAGATTAGTTAAATTCCCGGGTGTTAGGTTTATAGGTATAAATGATGAAACATTTGAATTGCTAAAGGAAAGAGTTGATGAAAAGTTTGCTTATATTGCGTACTGTTCATTTTTGGAGGAGATGGCCAGATTTGGAGCTGAGTATAGGCCTGATATTTTTACATCTCTTCCTGAACCTGATGATCTTAAAACTCTTTCTCTTGATAAGCTTAAGGAGAGGCTTAAGCACGATAAGGAAGGTATTGAAAAGAATATTCCTAGTGATCTTGAAGAGAGGATATCATATGTTTTAAAGCAGATATCTGCTATAGCTAAGATAAATACTGATGTTGACATGGGTGTTTTGGTTCAAGATATGGTTTTAGGTAATTATTCTCCAAGTTCTTTTACTGGATATTTTTTCACTAGGAATATAGTTACTGGGGATCCGACTATTCAGGGTAAGGCTTTTATTAAGGATTACTTTATAAGAGATGATGAAGGTACTGGAATTGATATTAACACTTTAGATAAGGAGACAGTTGATGAGTTACACAAGTATGCAAGACTTTTGGAGGAGAGGTACAAGGAGATAAGGTATGTTATGGTTGTCAGGGAGATGGGTAAAGTTTGGGTTATAGAGCAAGACACTGTTCAAAATAAATCTTCTCAGGCTGATATAAAACTCTATATGGATTTGTTGAAGAAGGGGATAATTGATGAGAAATTCATAATAGATAGGATAAATCCTGGGCATCTTGTTGAGTTGCTTCACAAAACTATTGATATAGAATGGATAAAGAAGAACAAGGTTCGATATGTTTCGGGTGGGATAGCAGGGTCACCAGGTGTTGCGACAGGTAGAGTTTTCTTTTCAACTGAAAGGCTTATGGATGAGTATAATAGGGCTTTGAAGATGGGATTAGACAATAGGCTTATATTGGTTATGCCAGCTACTTATGCTGAAGATGTCAAAGCAATAGAAGTTGGTCAAGGAGTTTTAACAACGGAGGGTGGGTATGCATCTCATGCTCCTGTCGTTGCTAGGTCTTTGGGTAAGGTTAGTTTGGTAAATCCTAAGATAAAGCTTAATGCTGATAGTTTTGAAATTGATGGTATAGTAGTTAAGGAGGGAGATTATATAACGCTTGAAGTTCCGTTTTATGAGTCTCCAAAGATTTATTTTGGTGAAGTTAAAACGGTTGAGCCTGATTTTGATAGAAATGGTCTTATGGATGTGCTTAAAATAGTTGATAAATATATATATCCTAACTTTGTAGTTAGGGCTAACGCAGATCAGCCAAGAGAAGCTATGTTATCAAGAAAACTCGGCGCAAATGGTATTGGACTTTGTAGAACTGAGCATATGTTTTTTGATAAGGAAAGATTACCTATATTCCAGGAACTTATAATATCTAATAGCCCTGAGAAAAGAAAGGAAATACTTTCAATCCTTAAGGAATTCCAAAAGAAGGATTTTATGGATTTATTCGTAGCAATGAGTGGGGAACCTGTTACTATTAGGTTGCTTGATGCACCGTTACATGAGTTTTTACCTCATAATGACAAGGAGTTAAGGGAATTGTATGAGTTTCTGAAATCAAAGAAGTATAAAATAACCCTAGAGGAACTAGAGGAAATATGTAATCTTAAGAAGGAAGTTAATCCGATGTTAGGGCATAGAGGTGTAAGAGTTGCCATAACGTATCCTGATATATATGAAATGCAAGCAAGTGCTATAGCTGAAGCTGCAGTAGAGGTGAAGAAGAATGGTTATGAGCCAATTCCTGAAATTATGATTCCTGTTGTTATGAACTATAGAGAGTTGAGTTTTGCGATTTATGGTAAGTATATGGAAGGTAGAAGGATAAGGGGTATAAAAGAAATTGTTGATGAAATAATATCAAATAGTGGATTAGATATACCGGTTAAATATGGTTCGATGATAGAAATACCTTCAGCTGCGTTACATTCTGACAAGATAGCAATGTTTGCGGAGTTTATAAGTTTTGGTACTAATGATCTTACCCAAACTACTTATGGATTATCAAGAGATGACATATCATCTTTCTTACCTGATTATACGGAGATGGATATACTTGATGATAATCCATTTAAGGTGCTAGGTGAGGAAGTAGGAGAGCTTATAGTTATTGCTGTTCAGAGATCTCGTATGGTTAGACCTGATATGAAGATAGGGCTTTGTGGAGAGCATGGAGCTGATCCGAGGAATATAGAATTTCTGAAAAATGTAGGTCTTGATTATGTTTCTGTTGCTCCATATAGTATTCCACTTGCTAAGCTAGCGATAGCAAAGATAAATGCTTTGAAATCTTGAAGTATTATTTGTTGACATAAGTGTACTGTTGTGAGTATTTTGTAATTTTATGGATAACGTGGTATTTACATTTTCTTATGACTGAAGTTTTGTGAATGGTTAAAGTTTAGGGTTTTTTGAAAGATTATCAAGTAGTCGAGTGTGGTTATATAACTACTACGTGTGGGACTTTATATCCGTTGAAAGGAGCGCCGTAAACTGTTGTGTATGCACCTGTTGAAAGTATGTAGATTATGTCGCTGACATCTGGTTCTGGTAATATTACTTCTTTTGCTATTACATCCATGCTATCGCAAGAAGGTCCTCCGATATTCCATACTTTTTCTTTTTTTCTAGAGTTTGTTCTGAAGGTATAATTTATTCCTCCGATTGTTTCCATGAGTCCGTTAAATACACCTACATCTAGATATATCCAATTTTCTTTATTTCTTGTTGCTTTTCCTATGACTCTTGAGACTAGTACTCCAGCTTCACCTACTATTCTTCTACCGGGTTCCATTTGTAGGATTAAGTTTTTGTAATTCCCAAACATTTTTAGTTGGTTGTATATTTTATTTTTGAAGTCTTTTATTTTTTTAGACTTTGTAGTGTAATCAATAGGGAATCCTCCACCTATGTTTAGTAGTTTCATATGTATTTTGTATTTTTCTGCTATTTCGAATACTTGTTTTGATAGTTTTAGTGCTTTTTCGAAACTTTCAAGTGAGTTATTTTGAGATCCTGCGTGGAATGTTAATCCTATTAGTTTGACTTTTCTTTTCTTTGCATATGATATTAGTTCTTCAACATCGTCCATGAGTAGGCCAAATTTACCACTTAGTGGCCATGTACTTTCGGGGTTATCGATTTCTAATCTTAGGTATAGGTTTGCTTCTGGAAATAGGTATTTTATTTTATCTATTTCTTCTTTTGAATCTACGCATAGGTATTTTATTCCTACTTGTCTACAAACTTCTATAAACTCTGGTGGCTTGACAGGATTACTTGTTATCATTCTATTGCCGCCTACGCCTATTTCTATTAATCTTAGTACTTCAGAAACAGATGCTACTTCAAAGTTTGCTCCTATGCTAGCGAGGACATTTAGCACTTCTATATGATCATTTGCTTTGACTGCGTAATAGATTTTAAAGTCTGGAAAATTTTTTACAAGTTCGTAGTATTTTTTCTTTATGGTGTAGGAATCGATTATTAGGAAAGGAGGTTTATGTTCTAGAAGAAGATTTGGGATTGCGTGCTTAATTTTTTTGAATACTTTTTCTGTAAAAATTCTTGCTTCTGATTTTTTCGACGTTCCTTTTTCCACTATTTTTATCCTCCATTATAATTTGCGTAATAATATAAATACTTCGTTTGTTGTTTTCAACTTATGGACTATCTAAAGTCTGTAGTAGTTTGGATAGTTTCTGTTGAGCATTGTTTCAATCCCTGAAAGGGTAGGTAAAAACCTTGGGCCGCCCCCAAGGAGGGCTTTGGGACCTATTCAATTTCGTTTCAATCCCTGAAAGGGTAGGTAAAAACTCTTTCTCTACTTTCAACCCTCTCTTGCTTGCTATGCGTTTCAATCCCTGAAAGGGTAGGTAAAAACATCTACCTCGGCCCCGACAAACCACATAGGAGGAGTAGTTTCAATCCCTGAAAGGGTAGGTAAAAACAGGATAGACGAAAAAACGTATCAGGTCGTCAGCAACCTAGGTTTCAATCCCTGAAAGGGTAGGTAAAAACCAAGGTATCAGGGCTGAGCGGGAAGCTCAGCGAGGTGTTTCAATCCCTGAAAGGGTAGGTAAAAACCCTATGCATACCACTGGGATTTCATAGTGATCTCTCGGTTTCAATCCCTGAAAGGGTAGGTAAAAACTGTCCTTTTCTTTTTTTTTTCTTTTCTTTTTTTGCTTGTTTCAATCCCTGAAAGGGTAGGTAAAAACCTATGATGAAGACTTGCTACCTCCTTCTATCAGTGAGTTTCAATCCCTGAAAGGGTAGGTAAAAACTAGATGATTTTGATGAAGCTCTCAAGCTAAAGATAGCGTTTCAATCCCTGAAAGGGTAGGTAAAAACCTATTTGCTGTAGTCAAAACCTTGAAAAGGTATCTGATGTTTCAATCCCTGAAAGGGTAGGTAAAAACGCTTTTGGGCCTTACGACATAACTAGAGCAAGAGTGAGTTTCAATCCCTGAAAGGGTAGGTAAAAACTCATAATTCGTGCATGGGTCTATTCGATTTCTTGGCGTTTCAATCCC